>JAFYMV010000094.1 GCA_017548225.1 Bacteroidaceae bacterium
AGGATTGTTGTGGTGGTCGATGGATTTATATCTGATTGTGGCGTATTGATAGCCTAGCAATCTGTTCTTTCCTCCTGCTCCATCAGTGCCAACTTCAAAGTTCGCTCCTGAGGCGTTAATACACTCCTCTTGATACTCTTCTGCTATAGCCAACTGCTCTTGTAAATAGGCCAAGAACGCGGTGTCGTCAGCATTTTTCTCAGTTGTCTCTTTGATGAGCAACTCATAATGTTCAATCAATCCGATAGAATCGACTTCTCCAACCTGCTCAAAATAGACGTCCTCAGTAAGACCTGAAATATTTTCAGGTGGGGTAACTTCCGAGCCATCATCTGGGCCAGTACATGCGACCAATACTGAAGCAATAAGCGCAATAAATGCAAATTTCTTAGTTTTCATTGTTTTAAGTTATTAATGGTGAATAAAATAATGCCCAAGCATAGCATCTCCTAAATTGTAAAAGTTATCCAAATTATATACTTGTACATGTGACCCTAAAGTGGCAGTGTACAATTGTTTATATGTATCCAACATGTTGATATACTTGTGTTCTTCGTTTACAATGTGTACTAAATTGGAGGTAAACCTGTCGCACATCCACACCCCCAATTCGTTGCTGAAATTATCGGCAAATGATGATTCATTGTCATCAGCCGCACTAATGCCCAACACGAGTGGAGTGCCCTCGATGGCTTTGACGACACTGCCCGAATAGCAAGGCTCGGCACAAATCAGCATACTTTGATACTTTCTTTCTTCATACAGTTTTCGCACAGCAGCACCCATCTGCTCAGAAGTAAACTTCTCACCTGTTTCCAGCCAGCTGAACGATTTCTTCGTCCCATGTCCTGTCCAATATATAAGAACATTGTCTGTGTCAGTAGACTCGAGCACAGTAGAAAGGCGTTCGCCTTTATTCCCCACCAAAATATCCTCAATATCCTGCGTACTGAGTGTATCAGCTCTATAATCCATTACCACATGCTCATAAAGGTTTTCGCCATCCGATGAAACTCGTATAACACCTTTATACGGGTTTTTAGGATGATGGGCGATATCATCCCTCATAATGAGAATAATATCATCATCTGAATAATTATTCTTCTTAAGCGTGTGGTATACATGCAAGAGGTCTGCTTGATGACGGTAGTTGCTCCATCCTTCAGATCCGCATATCAGTACGGCTTTATTTCCTTTGGGGACATAAGGCTTATATTGTGAGTTGGAGCCGTTTACGATTTCTTCAAACATAATTTTCCAATCCCAAGCGGCCATGTTGGAGGACAATTTCGCACCTTTCTCATTGATGAAATCCAATGCCACAGGGAAACCGTTATAAATAAGCCAGTTGATATGTGTACTTTTGACAAGAGTGGTATATGAACCTGCTGCAAATTTAAGGTTACCTAAGGTGCCTACTATATTGTATTCAGGGAGTTGGCCATATCTGATGGGATTCAGCACGACATCTCTCAAGCCAATATGGTCCCATGCCGGTGTGCTTGTTATCCAAGATGCCTCTTCCATATTACTCTCATCGCCTGCTACAGGCAGATCTGAAAGTCTTGCCAATGCCTCATTCATCGTAACATCATTTTCTGAATAGTGGCAATATGCGAATGATGCTAAAGACAGAAGGAAAGCGTCGTATAACTGGGCCTCTACGGGCATCGGAGTTTCTCCGAAACGCGCCTGGTATGCCAGATGGAAACCCGAGTTTGGTGATGAGTACATCGAGAATCCCTCCGCTCCTTCAGTCAGCTCTCCTAATGTCATCAGTGAAGAATTCAATACAGAACCCGTAAAGTATATCTTTGGGCTACCAGGATTGGACTTTGCTATCTCCAGTATGGTCTTTGCGTCGGCTGGGTCGTTTAGCGCACAGATGACGACTTCGGCTTCACTCTTGCAAATACTGCTGAACTCATCTTTCAATTCCAGAGAATTAGCATACTGCAATCTATCAACAATATCCAACTTCAACTCATTGGCATGGTATGGTACCCATTTGTTGAAGGTATCGCCATATTTATTGCCTGCGGAGATGACAGAAACCTTTTTAACACCCATAGATTCAGCCTTTGCAAGCATAAGATAAGCCTGGACAATATCGGTTTCCGATAGAGCCCACAAAAATGGTTTCTTGACGGAAACACCAGCTGTTCCACAAGAGTAACGACGTACGATATCCTCACATGACGACATAACAAACATGGGTATACCTGCATCGTCAATGACGTTTGCTATGAGTTCAATATTGTCATCGTTCAGTGGGCCTATTACAGCCTTGATATCATCTCTATAGTAGATTTCATGGGCTAATCTACTCAAGTTAATGGTATTCTCATCATACCATTCCAGTTCAAGCTTCACCCCAACCGACTGATCGTATTGCGCCTTGGTTACATTCTCCTCAAACAGTTTGCTGATACGCTCATACCTAGCTTTATCGTTGCCCTCTCCTGTCAAAGGCAAAATCACCACAACTTTTGCAGTAACCCATTCATCTGGTTCCTGTACAGGTTCTAGCTCAGAGGCACTTTTGTCGCACGCGCAGAATAGGAGAGACAGAATCAATATGTATAGATACTTATTTCGCATAGACGCTCTCCATTTTAATTGCTTGTTCGTGAATCTCCTGCGCTATCGGTTCAAGGAGAGACTTGTAATTTTTAGCGATAACAAGTTCTACCCAGTCATCTTTCAAGCCAAATACCCTATAATGCATCAAACTATTATCTGCCCAGTCCGAAACACATTCAGACAGTACTCTGTCCAGATGTTCAACGCACGAAAACGGGACATCAGATGAATAAATAGACATGTCTGAATCCATTCCAATGGTATAAAAACTACCTGGATATTCTCTGTTATATCTTAAGAATCCCATAATCGTTTCACCGCAGATGGGCAGTACCATATCATAAGCCCCACTGCATTCTGGGGCAGAGTACAGGTATGCAGAGGTTCTTTTAAGAAACCCTTCCGTATCACTGTCATTGATAAGGCTAAAATCTACGACATCGACATGATTTTTATTATTTCGACTAAACCCATCAATAAATCCGTCGCGTCCTTCTCTCATGTAGCGATAGGTGTCGTTTGCAAGATAGATTCTGACATTGTTCACATCGCTCATTTTACCTGCTACATAACCTGCTTCGTACATCAAACCGTAAAACGGGACATGCGCTGTGTAGACATCAGGGTGTCTAAAATCGCCATCGAGCACAAGTAATTTAGTAGAATCGCTATCCATGATGAGTCCATCACAAGCTGCATTGTACAGATAGTTTGAGTATTCTGGATCCGTAGAGATAATCAGGCGTTTTACTCCCTTCTGATTACCACTTGCGAGCTTTGCTATTGTCTTGGCTCCATCTTCATAGGTTGTAGGGAATATAGGGCGGAAGGATATGCCCAGCAAATCGGTTGTTCTGACTATGCCCGTGTAAATGAGACTAGCATTGGTCTGGTCTCCTATTCCGTTGGGAGTAAACACAGCTATTACTTCTGTGTCATACTTGAAAGGGACCTGATCGTCTGCATTTTCAGAACAGGAGCATATCAATAGGGACAGGAGTATGATTTGCAATATTACCTTCATTCCAATATCAGCTTGGCATTAACTTGAAAAGGGAGATTCGACTCTATCATTTCCCCTGTTTTGAGGTTTTCACTACGATACTCATATTTATGGAGTTGATAACCTCATCTACTTTATCATATTCGTCCTGTACGGCAACGGCATCATTGAGGTCCAACTGACCAGTCTGAGCCAACATGGTATTCTTCATGTTGCCAAAGAAGTCGATGACTGCCTTGGTATACATGTACATATGCAACTGGCTGGATGCAGCATCCTGGAATACATACAAGTCCACATCTCTAAAAGCTGCATGGCGCTCACTCATCTTAAAAACAACCTTATTTCCCTCCACTTCAATGAGAGCATCCATAACAATAGGCTGCCCGTCGTAAGTAAATGTGTACTTGATCGAATCTGCACTAGGGAACTCAACATTGAAGACGAAGTTCCTGAGCATCTTGTCAAGCAAAGCACCATCCATCTTCGAGAAGTTGAATAGATACCCCATAAAGTAGATATCCTTATCCTCTCCACTTACATTGGTGACATAAACATTGCTGTAGTCATACCTCCTTTCAGCAAGGTCGAGCGTCTCCCTTACGCGAAGGTATGATGCAGAGGTCTCAACCATATCCTTCCCTGCCGAGACAAAATACCTATAGGTCATAATATCGCCCAAAGCTGTTCCGTTAGGAGAGTAGATCAAGCGGGTAGCAATATAGCAATCAGGACTGTCTGTTGGCTTTTTATCAAGGTTTTTCGCAAACATCAAATCTCCGACGACAGTGTAAGTCGAGCTTAAATTTACAGCATAGCCTTCAGAATGAGGAAGGATTCCCGTATAAGTTCTTGAGCCATCGTCATGGTATGACACGACCGAGATTTCACTATTAGTCCCGTATTTAGTATCATTGCATACCCACATCCCCAAGAGCTCCTGAGAGAGATTATTTGCACAGTAGCGGTATGTGTAGCGTTCACCTTCATCTGTGTAGACAGAGAACACCTCACCAGGAATGATTACAAACTTTCCCTCGTAATTGTCGTCATCCTCGAAGGTCATGATGAATCTGCCATCCCTGACCTCTATATGACCTCTTATATTCTCCCAATATTCGCCATCCTCTACGCCAGTAGACATTGCAGAGCCATCGGCACTAATCACCAATGCCTCTGCAAAGTTTGCTTGGAGACAAGTCCAAGTGCCAACGAGATCTGCAGCGTAGTCATAATCGTCAGGATTGTCGTCAAGCCCGTGTTTCTCACAACTTGCAAGACTCAATATAGTAAATATGGCAATGAATGCCATTGTCAGTAGTTTCTTCATTGTCGGTCACATACATTTATTCATAATGCAAATTTACTCTGACGGCACAAGACCTACAAAGAAGCGAATCCTACATTTCGTATTACAACACCATGTTTAATATTAAAAACCGCAGCTTGTATACATGGATGTAAACATTCTAGACTAGACCACTCCGCAGTATTTGTATAATTTCACTACATCAACCAATATACACCCATAGAAACGATATACGGAGTGTTTACAAAGAAGTACGGGTTCTCTACAGACATGACCCAAATGCATGAAGAAAGATTGAGAGACTACTATTCAGTGCTGGGCTATGCCCTGTCGCGCACAGAGAATATGAAGGAGGCCGAGAAGACGATGCTCAAAGCCCTGACCTTGCCCTTGCACCATGCCACCCCGGAGCACTACTTCCGCGACTATGCCCACGCAGCTGCCGTATTCTATAGCATTCACCAATTACCAGGACGAAGTAGTCAACTGATGTCAAGAAGCCTTGCAACAGGCAGAACTGTGCAAAAGCACCTCGGGCAAGCAATGGGTGACAGCCATGTTGTCCTCGTTCTATAAGCGCAACGGACAGTTCAACAAAGCATTGGACTTATTCCAGCAAAGCATCGATGAGACACAAGCAAGACAGGATGACTATGAACACACCCTAAACCACTACCTGCAGAACAAGAAGCCGAGCAAGGTGGAACAATACTTAAGAATGATACTCCAAGAGAAGCAAGCATTCAACGAGAAGACCCTAACAACAAAACAAAGTAATTATAATTATAATAATAATAATCGTAATCTGTAATCGATTTTCATGACATTTTTGACACAAAGTTCTTTTTTTTTGTGTGTTATATCACATAAAAATAAGGACATTTTGTGCGTTATATCGAATAAAAGTAGCTATTCGGCCACATTTACTATGCAGTCATTTGCCTTTCCACCGAGTAAACGATTTTTATTTTTGCCCTGGCAAGGAAGCCGAAACGGCTGTTTAGTGTGTGAGTTTAGTGTACCATCCGGCAGGTGCCGATATGGTCTATCTCCACACGATTGCCATCAAGCAATGCATCGCCGAAGCGTTGTCCCACGGCCTGCAACACGGCAGTTACTTTCGCCTCGGTGATGTTGCAGGCCGAACTAAAAACGAATGTTTAACTTTCAATTTTTAATTTTCAAAGTTCGCGCCAAAGAGTGAGAGTCAAATAGGTTTGAACTATCACAACGAGTGCAACCGAACTAAAAACGCATGTTTAATTTATCTATCGTACGATGGCCATCATACAACTGAATGGTGGCGAACAACCAGTTGTTTGATGATGAGCAGACATGCGTCCGTTGTCCATCGTACGACAACTTTTCTTCATGCAAAATTACAAAAAGACAAAGTGATTTGCCGAGATTATCGAAATCTTCTCAAACAACCCCACAGGGCGCTACATCTATTTCAATTGCGGCATCGAAGAGAGAAATGATGCCAAAGGTGCTGCGTTTGATGCTGGTCATGGCTGAGGGGGACTATCCGCTTCCCGCGCTTCGTTCTCCGTTATTCCTTAACCTCTCACCTTTAACCTTTGCAATGGCTACTACCTCACCGAGTATGGTGTGCCACAGGTAAGGGTGAACAACAAACGGTTGTATGGGGTGGGGTTTAATTAAAAAAGCAATCATGCAGAATGAAGTGGCTTCATTCTGCATGATTTATCCTTGCCAGGCCAAAAATAAAAATCAATTACTCGGGAATTAGCAATATATAAACCTTCAATTCTGCATACTACACAAATAAGAGGAGTATCTATAGCCCACCGATATATAGGCCACACTCACAGTTTCTTCTCCAGTGTGAGGATATTCTTCCCGTCGATACGCTGGTAGCGTACCTCGTTCATGATCTGACGGATGAGGAAGATGCCGAGGCCGCCTATCTCGCGCTCGTCGGCAGAGAGGGTGATATCGGCTTCGGGGGCCAGAGTGGGGTCAAACTCTTTGCCCGTGTCGGTGAGCACGAACACGATGGAGCCTTCGTGCAGATGAGCCGAGAGGTAGATGTACTGGTGCTCCTCTTTGGGGTAGGCGTAGTGGATGATGTTGACCACGGCCTCCTCGAGCACGAGGTTGAGGTTGAAGACTACATCGGGGGTGAGCGCAAAGGCTTCGCCTACCTCTTCGATGAAGGCGGCGAGGCGGCTGATCTCGGCTAGGTCGTTGGCTAGTATGATTGACTTTTCCATATCGTTAGCAATACTTTATACACATTACAGTAATATCGTCGCTTTGTTCAGCGCCGTCGGCGTGGCTGGTGACCTCGTCAAAGGTGGCAGCGATGATGTCGGCAGGCTCCAACGCTGCGTTTCTGCGTAGCAGGCTCATGAGGCGTATATCGCCAAGCTGTAGCTTCTCATTGTTCTCGGCTTCGTTGACGCCGTCGGTGAAGAGGTAGAGCTGCATCTGCTTGTCGACCTGCATCGCCTGCCCCTCGTAGGGGAAGCCGCCAAAGAGTCCCAACGGCAGGTTGGGGACAACGGGAAGGGGCACTACACGGCCATCGGCACCGATGACCCATGGGGCGTTGTGCCCGGCAT
>JAFYMV010000095.1 GCA_017548225.1 Bacteroidaceae bacterium
AACGGGTACCAGGTTACTTGGACCTTCGGTCATTTATGCACACTAAAGGAGCCACATGACTATACTCCACAGTGGAAAAACTGGTCGCTGGCCAGTCTGCCCATGATACCTCCGCGTTTCGGCATCAAGCTCATCGACAATCAAGGAATAGAAAAGCAATTTGACATCATCAAGGGACTGATGCAAAAGGCCGACATGATTATCAATTGCGGTGATGCAGGGCAAGAGGGAGAACTTATACAACGCTGGGTAATGCAGAAGGCAGAGGCCAAGTGCCCAGTAAAGCGTCTGTGGGTATCTTCACTTACCGAAGAAGCCATCCGCGAGGGCTTCGCCAAACTTCTTGACTCGTCAGACAAACAATCACTTTATGAGGCAGGCCTATGCCGCGCCATCGGTGACTGGGTGTTGGGTATGAACGCCACCCGACTCTACACCCTAAAGTACGGGCAAAACCGCCAGGTACTCTCGATAGGTCGCGTGCAGACCCCTACCCTCGCCCTTATCGTTAAACGCCAGCAAGAGATTGAAAACTTTGTACCACAACAATATTGGGTACTGAAAACGCTGTATCGTGGAGTCACCTTCAATGCCGTAATGAAGCGCAGCGACGATGACCTGATGGCCGACATCGAGAAACAAAAAGAGAAAGCAGAGAAAAAGGGCGTTCCCTTTGACACGGCAGAGGCATGGCGCAAAGCAGAGGCCGAGAATATTGGCCTTGAGCCCATAGCTAGCGGAGAGCAAGGTGCTGCCATATTGGAACGCATCAAAGATAGGCCCTTTACCATAACTTCAGTAACAAAGAAAGACGGCAAGGAGCTACCTCCATCGCTGTTTGACTTGGGCACATTACAGACAGAGTGCGACAAGCGATTTAGCATTCCTGTGGATGTAACACTACAAACGGTACAATCACTCTACGAAAAGAAGGTAACCACCTATCCTCGTGTAGATACCACCTACTTGAGCGACGATGTGTATGCCAAATGTCCGCAGATTCTCATGGGCTTACGCGACTACCAACAATACATCACTCCTCTGCATGGCCGACCTCTGCTGAAGTCAAAAAAGGTATTTGACAATAAGAAGGTAACCGATCACCATGCAATCATTCCCACCGGCGTAGTGCCCGGAGCACTCACCGACATTGAGAAGAAAGTATACGACCTCATCGTACGCCGATTTATCGCGGTATTCCATCCCGAGTGCAAAACCCGTACTACTACCATATTGGGAGAGACGGACGGAATTCCCTTCCGAGCTTCAAGCAAAGAAATCATAGATCCGGGCTGGCGCATCGTCTTCGATAAGAACTCAGCCACAGACACCTCCGAGAACACCGAAAACTCGGAAACTCCAGAAAGTTCTCAATCGTCAATTGTCAATTATCAATTCACCAAAGGCGAGAGCGGTCCTCACATACCCGAGCTAATGGAAAAATGGACCCAGCCACCCAAGCCCTATACCGAAGGTACGCTTGTACGAGCAATGGAGACGGCTGGAAAGTTTGTCGACGATGAAGATTTGCGCGATGCCATGAAGGAAAACGGCATAGGCCGCCCTGCCACACGCGCCGAAATTATCAAGACACTATACAAGCGCAACTATGTCACAAAGGTGAAGAAAAACCTTGTGGCTACACCAACAGGCATCGAACTCATCAGCCTCATCCGCGAAGAATTGCTCAAGAGTGCCGAACTCACGGGAATCTGGGAGAAGCGCTTGCGCGAAATAGAGGCACGCCGCTACGACGCCGGGCAGTTCATGGGCGAGCTGAAACAAATGGTAGCCGAAATCGTATACCAAGTAATGGCCGACAATACGCCACGAAGAATATAAAAAAGAAAGATATCACACCCTTAGTATATATATTAATAGCATTATATAATGGAGGGAAAAGGAAAAAGAGACATTAAAGGAGGATGCCCAGCACCCTCCTTTATTTTGTTTGAGTCCAAGACTCAAGGCCAATTACTCATTGTTAAGCCAACTTTGCCAACGCTTCCTTGATGCGACGCATAGCCTCTACGATATTCTCATCAGAGGTAGCATAGCTCATGCGGATACACTCGGGCGAGCCAAATGAGTCGCCACCCACGCAAGCCACATGACCCTCCTCAAGGAGATACATAGCAAGATCTGAAGCGGTCTCGATAACCTTATCGCCAAACTTCTTACCATAGTAAGCACTACACTTGGGGAAGAGGTAGAAAGCACCCTGGGGCTCATTAACCTCAAAGCCCGGAATCTCACGACCGAGCTTCACGATGAGGTTGCGACGACGCTCGAAAGCCTTGCGCATCTCCTCTACCGGCTCTTGTGTGCCACGATAAGCTGCTTCAGCAGCCTTCTGCGATACAGAACACGGACCACTGGTATACTGGCCCTGCAACTTGTTGCAAGCCTTAACCAGCCATTCGGGACCTGCGATAAAACCAATGCGCCAGCCTGTCATGGCATATGCCTTTGACACACCATTGATGATAACTACACGGTCATGTACGCCAGGGAACTGAGCGATACTCTCGTGACGACCCACATAGTTGATGTGCTCATAGATTTCGTCGGCGATGACATATACCTGCGGATGACGCTCAAGCACGGCAGCCAATGCAGCGAGTTCGTCATGGCTATATACAGAGCCTGTAGGATTTGAGGGAGAGCAAAGGATTATAGCCTTGGTCTTGTCAGTGATAGCAGCCTCAAGCTGCTCGGGAGTAATCTTAAAGTCCTGTTCAATGCCAGCGGGAACGATTACGGGAGTACCATTAGCCATGAGTACCATCTCAGGGTAGCTCACCCAGTAGGGAGCAGGTACAATCACCTCATCGCCCTCATTCACGAGCGCCATCACCACATTACATACCGACTGCTTGGCACCATTAGCGCAAGAGATCTGGTTGATAGTGTACTCTAGGTTATTCTCGTTCTTGAGTTTGTCTACGATAGCCTGACGCAAAGCGGGATATCCCGGAACAGGAGAGTAGCGTGAGAAGTTATCATCAATAGCCTGCTTGGCAGCCTCCTTGATATGGTCAGGAGTATTAAAGTCGGGCTCGCCCACACTCAAGTTGATAACATCAACGCCCTGTGCCTTAAGTTCAGCACTGCGCTGCGACATTGCCAGCGTAGCTGACGGAGACAAACGATTGATAAGATTGCTTAATGCGTTCATAGTGTTTCTTTTTATCAATGGCGACAGCGGTTACAGGCAGCTGCCGACCAAAGGTTAGTTCATTATTTTAGATTCTCAATTCTTTAGTTTCAAGGTATGCCCCATACGCTCCTTCTTGGTGCGCAAGTAACGCTCGTTGTACTCGTTAGGCACAACCTCAATGGGAACATTTTCTACGATTTCAAGGCCATAGGCTTCGAGCCCGATGCGCTTTACCGGATTATTGGTAAGCAAACGCATCTTGTGAACACCGAGCGAGCGGAGTATCTGTGCTCCTACGCCATAGTCGCGCTCATCAGCATCAAAGCCGAGATGAATATTGGCATCTACGGTATCAAGACCCTCTTCCTGCAACTTGTACGCCTTAATCTTATTCATCAAGCCAATGCCGCGACCTTCCTGCATCATATACACGACAACACCTTTGCCTGCAGCCTCAATCTCCTCCATAGCCTTGTGCAACTGATCGCCGCAGTCGCAACGGCATGAACCAAAGATATCGCCAGTCATGCATGAAGAATGCATACGCACGAGAACAGCCTCATCTTCATTCCACTCACCCTTGATGAGCGCCACATGCTCGGCACCATTAGAGAGCTGGCGGAAGGGGATCAAACGGAAGTGTCCATGCGCAGTAGGCATGTCAACCTCCTCACCACGCTCAATCATCGACTCGGTCTCAAGGCGATAAGCGATGAGGTCATGAATAGTAATCAGAGGGATATTCATCTCGCGTGAGATTTCAATCAACTGGGGCATGCGCGCCATAGTGCCATCCTCATTCATAATCTCAATGAGAGCAGCAGCAGGCTGCAGGCCAGCCAAACGAGCGAGATCGATAGAAGCTTCGGTATGTCCCGCACGACGAAGCACACCCTTGTCCTGCGCATAGAGGGGATTGATATGTCCGGGACGGCCAAAATCTTCAGCCTTGCGTGTCGGGTCAGCCAAAGCGCGAATAGTAGCCGCACGGTCAGCCGTAGACACACCGGTAGAGCACCCCTCGATAAGATCCACCGTTACGGTGAACGGAGTACCCAAGATGCTGGTGTTGGTGCTTACCTGCGGAGCGAGGTTAAGTTCCTCGCAACGAGACAAAGTGATAGGAGCACACAACACACCACGACCGTAGCGGAGCATGAAATTAACAATATCGGGAGTTATCTTCTCTGCAGCGACAATAAAGTCGCCCTCATTTTCACGGTCTTCATCATCGACCACAATCACGATGCCTCCCTGTCGGAAGGTATCTACAGCCTCCTCAATAGTGCTGAGGCGCCATTCCTTTTCGTTAGAGTTTTCTTTCATAGATTATATTTTGTATTTCTTTGTTTGTTCGTACTATTTCTTCCAGATCTCCCTTCAAGCGATGTCTGAAGAATACGGCACGCGCATAGAGCAGCAGTCCCACGGGAAACGCCACACCCGCCACCACATTCATCCACCTCTTGGAAAAGGGAGTCGCATGGGAGGTTACCGACATCACGGGATATGTATTGATTTTATTGATAATCTCTTGACTGCGACTATTACCCAACTGCGTAATGACACGATTGAGTTGGCCGTTCACCGCTATCAATGCCCTATCACGCCCATCGGGAGCGATGAGCAAACGCACATAATTGGGCAATAAATTCTGCAAATGAGCAGCACCATATTCCTCGCAAGCCGCCGACAAAGCTGCAAGTTCGCCATTAACAACGGCATAGTCAGGATCATCAATGATAACCTCCTTGACTACATTGTTGCGCTTGGGACGCATTCCCAACAACCAGTAGAAAGCATTCTTATAGAGATCCACATTGAACACGCCCGAATCTCTATTAGCTTGATAAGTCAGAAATATTCCCAACGGAGCCAGCACTGTAGTACTCATCCACGCACCCCACCACACAGAGATTTCTCCCTCGCGAGCAAGCTTCGTGCCCGAAGTGTCCAGAATGTAATACACAATGAAGGTGAATACCGACACCACCACCGGCATACCCAGTCCACCCTTTCGGATGATAGCTCCCAGCGGCGCTCCGATAAGGAAGAACACCAAGCAGGAAATCGACATGGTGATTTTGTAAAACCACTCCAACTGATGTCGGCGTATATTCTTGTCGGCATTGAACACGACTTTAGTCTTCAAGGCCAGTTCATTCTTCAGGTTAGCCAAGCGACGCTCCTCACTTTCGAGCCATTTCGTGCGTTGGTCGCGTGTCGACGAATGAAAGAGGCTATCCACATCCACATAGGTTACCCGCTCTTCCGCTACGAACTCTTTCAGCTTTGCCGTATCCGCTCTAGACAATTTGTGCGAGGCATACGAGCCACTTCTCAACTGAGCAAAATAGACCCGCCCGATGCTATCCTGCTCGGTCAACATCGAGTCAATATCGTGAGCAAGCTGCGTCATATTCTTGTTCATGGCATTGTTTGTGAGGAAGCTGCCATCCATCATGTCAAAGTCCGAATTAAACTCGATGAGCATGGTCTTCTCGCCAAACTGTTCACGGCGATAGGGAATATTTCGCGAATTGATCTGTCCATCCTTAAGATTCTCAAACTGTTCGCCATGATACAGGACAAACTTCAAGTACTGCTTGTCGGCCGTCGTTTCCAACCGTCCACTGTCAGCCTTTAAGATAGTCGCATTCTCGAAACCATTACTCATGTTGTAGATAACCACCCCATAGAGCATACCCGTATCGTTGTTCTTCTCCTTGACATACAGGTTGTAGTTGTCGATACCATCATAGAATGCTCCTTCAGGGATTTCCAGTTCGGGAGATTTCTGCTTCATCGAGATGAGCAGAGTCTGCATCTGGAGGCTAGCGTAGGGGACAGTAACATTCTGGAAATAGAAAGACACCGAACCCAGCACCACGCAGAGCACGATGAGCGGATTCATCACCCTTATCAGGGGAACACCGGCAGCCTTCATAGCCGTAAGCTCCACCCGCTCGCCAAAGTTACCAAAAGTGATGAGTGCAGCCAACAATATTGCCAACGGCAGCGACTTGGGCACCAAAGTCAGAGCAGCGTAGTAGAAGAACTTCATGAGCACATCCATAGGAATACCCTTTCCCACCAGTTCATCCACATACAACCAAAGGAGCTGCATGATAAAGATAAACAGGCAGATAAAGAATGTTCCGACAAACATAATGCCGAAGCTTTTCAGTACGAATATGTCGAGTTTCTTTATGCGCACAAGTGTGTACCTCTTAAATCACGCGCAAAGATACGAATAAGCGAACGAAAAACAAAGTTTACTTTAATTTTTCACAGAGAGCGAGAGTTTCTTCGCGGTTTACCGCAAAATTAGTGCAAGCCGAGCGAAAAAGCAAGTTTGCTTGCATTTTTCCGAGGCGAAGCCTTATTTCAACAACAAAGTAGTTAAAGATACGAATAAGCGAACGGAAAAACGAAACCAGCCAAAAACGAGGAAGAGGAGACCCAATTTATCTATCCACACAACAAAAAAAAATCGCACCT
Source organism: Bacteroidaceae bacterium (assembly GCA_017548225.1). Lineage (GTDB taxonomy): Bacteria > Bacteroidota > Bacteroidia > Bacteroidales > Bacteroidaceae > UBA1189. The sequence continues at coordinate 6,662 of JAFYMV010000095.1, forward strand.
GCGATGAGCATCAATCGCAGGTGCGATAAAAATTTATCACACTAGTATTCAAAATCCTACATAGTACACTTACAATCCAGCCACGCGGCGCAATTCCTCCATTTGGCTCTCCCACATTTGGGCGAGGTCCTCCTCATTCTCATTGCGCGAAATCTCTGTGATTTCCAATACATGAGCTTTGGTCAGCTCGCTCACATTGATACGCAACTCAAAATGAGTTTTCGGTCCTTCATCAAGCCATCGGAAACGGATGTACACCCCTTCACGGCAGCCCAGCAACTCGGCATCACGAGTCTCACCACCCTCCCACTGGAAGGTATACACATCACCCTTTTCGATAATCTTGTCAGCCATCCATGCCTCCAAGCCACCCGTCGTTCCAATAAAGTCCCAAACGATATTCCGCGAATTACCCACAAGCGGATATTCCAAATGTATTTTTGTCATGGTATTAGTCTTTTGGTTGCAAATATAACGAAAGGCTGGGAGAAAAACAAATTTTTATACAACTTTACGAATCGTTTTATTGAGGTTTTCGCCCTACGGCAAAGTGCAAAGACACTCTTGCTCTTACTGAAAGATTAAAACAAACTTAACTTTGTTTGGTTTCTGCCTCACTCAATCACGAGAGAAAAGAACTTTTCCGCGATGTTCGCTCGTTGAAACTTGCTTTTTCGCTCGCTTATTCGTATCTTTAACTACTTTGTTGTTGAAATAAGGCTTCGCCTCGGAAAAATGCAAGCAAACTTGCTTTTTCGCTCGGCTTGCACTAATTTTGCAGCTTGAATCGTTTTCAAGAATAAAAAACAAAGAATAATTTAGATATGGGAAAAATCATCCTTACCGGTGACCGCCCTACGGGTCGCCTCCATTTGGGACACTTTGTAGGCTCACTGCGTCGTCGTGTAGAGTTGCAGAATTCAGGACTCTTCGACAAGATTTTCATCATGATTGCCGATGCACAGGCACTCACAGACAATGCCGACAACCCCGAGAAGATACGCCAGAATATCATTGAGGTAGCACTTGACTACCTTGCTTGCGGCATCGACCCCACAAAGAGTACCATCTTCATCCAATCACAAGTAGCTGAGCTGTGCGAGCTGGCTTTCTACTATATGAATCTCGTTACGGTGAGCCGCTTGCAGCGCAACCCGACCGTAAAGACCGAGATCCAGATGCGTAACTTTGAGACCAGCATCCCCGTAGGTTTCTTTACCTACCCCATCAGCCAGGCATCAGACATCACCGCATTCCGCGCCACTACGGTACCCGCCGGTGAGGACCAGCAGCCGATGATCGAGCAAGCCCGCGAGATTGCACGCCGCTTCAACGGCATCTATGGCGACACCCTCGTAGAGCCCGAGATATTGCTCCCCGATAATGCCGCATGCATGCGTCTGCCGGGCACCGACGGCAAGGCCAAGATGTCAAAGTCATTGGGCAACTGCATCTACCTCTCTGATTCTTCGGAGGAGGTACGCAAGCGCGTGATGAGCATGTATACCGACCCCGACCATATCCGCGTAGAAGATCCGGGTAAGGTAGAGGGAAATACCGTATTCACCTACCTCGACGCCTTCTGCCAGCCCGAGCACTTCGCCAAGTACTGGCCCGACTATAGCAGCCTTGACGAACTGAAAGCACACTACATGCGTGGTGGATTGGGCGATGTGAAGGTAAAGAAATTCCTTTACGCCATCCTTGAAGAGTTGCTCACCCCTATCCGCGAGCGCCGCAAAGAGTGGGAGAAAGACATCCCCGCCGTGTTCGATATCCTGAAGCGCGGTAGCGAAGCTGCGCGCGCCGTAGCAGCCAACACATTGGCCGATGTACGCAGCGCCATGCGCATCAACTATTTCGATGATGCCGAGCTGATAGCCGAACAATCGCGCAAGTTTCAAGGTTAATATACTTGAGACTCCGTAGGTAAAGCATGAAGAATCTTATTGTCGATGTAGGCAACTCGTCAGCCAAGGTCGCATTGTTCGATGGGGGCACCCTCACCGAACAGTTGCGCGTATCTCACGAAGAGCTTCCCCTGACGCTGCGCACTTTGGCCGCAGCCCCCACCATCGGAGCGGCCATCATCTCTTCGGTGATACCGCTCAACGATGCTGTCGAGGAGGCTATACAAGCATTCCCCTACCCTTGCTTGCGCATGTCAGCACAGCTCAAGATGCCCTTCGACATCGCTTATAAGACTCCCGCCACATTAGGCCCCGACCGCCTCGCCGCAGTAGCCGAAGCATGCATGCAGCAGCCCGGACGCGACCTCCTTGTCATCGACGCCGGCACTGCCATCACCTACGATATCGTAACCGCAGAAGGTACCTATCTCGGCGGCAACATATCACCCGGTATTGGCATGAGACTCAAAGCGCTTCACCACTTCACCGGCAAGCTCCCCCTCGTAGAGAAAGAGGGCAAGCGCATCGCAATCGGCAACACTACGGAGACAGCCATTAGAGAGGGCGTTTTGCAAGGCGTAGATAAAGAAATCGAAGGTTACATCCACGAATACACCACGAAACATCCACATCTTTTGGTTTTTTTAACGGGCGGCGATGCTATTTTTTTGGATAATCGGGTAAAAAATTGCACCTTTGCGGACAATTTGCTCGTAATAAAAGGATTGAACCGAATATTAACATTGAACAATGAAAATATTTAAGGCACTGCTCTTGTCAGCTATTACCCTGCTTGCCGTTCCCGTATGTGCGGAGAATGGCATGAACTCACCCTATACCCGATACGGGTTCGGTCAGTTATGCGGTATGGAGACTGGCACAAGCAAGAGCATGGGCGGCACAGGTATCGGTGTGCGCAACAGCAACCAGATCAACATGCTCAACCCCGCATCCTATGCGGCGATCGACACGCTCACCTTCCTCTTGGATATAGGCGCCAGCTTGAGCAACACCAATATTGCCGAGAACGGCGTGAAGCTGAACGCCCGCAACACCACATTCGACTATCTCGCCATGCAGTTCCGCCTATTGCCCCGTTTGGGCTTCACATTGGGTATGATGCCCTACTCAAACATCGGCTACAAATTTGGCGGCACCGAGACCATATACGATGACGAAGACGGTAAGGTAACATCCACCAACACCTATTCCGGCGAAGGCGGCCTGCACCAGGTTACTGCCGGTTTGGGCTACTCACCCTTCAAGGGTTTGTCAGTGGGAGCCAATTTCTCATACATCTATGGTGAGATGTACCACTATATATATAATCAGTATAGTGATGCCAATATCACCAAGCGTACCAAGCTATATATGGCTGACATCACCACCTATAACCTCAACTTCGGTTTGCAGTACCAGGCCAACATCGGCAAGAGCCGACTCACCTTTGGCGCCACCTACCGTCCCGGAGCCAACATCGACGACGAGGCATATGTCATTGAGACCATATCGGTCAGCGACACCATTGGCCGTTACCACATGGCACTCCCCACCGAGTATGGCGCCGGAGTATCATACACCTACGACAATCGCCTGACCATTGCTGCTGACTATAGCATACAACAATACAGTACCGTAGAGTTTTTTGGAGCCAAAGGCTGCGACCGCACCCGCGCTTCGTTGGGTGTCGAGTACATCCCCGAGCTCCTCACCCGTAAGTTGCTGCGCCGCACCCGCTATCGTGCCGGTCTCCATTATGCCACCGCACACTACACGATTGACGGCAAGCAAGGCCCCACCGAATATGGAGCCATTGTAGGTGTCGGACTCCCCATCATGAACGGTTGGAATGGAAAGAGCATCGTCAACATCTCTGCCCAAGCCGTCCACACCCGCCCCAATGCACCGGGCATGATCACCGAGAACTCGCTGCGTCTGAATATCGGACTCTCGTTCAACGAGACCTGGTTCAACAAATGGAAGGTACAGTAAGGGTAAGAAAAGGAAAAAAGATAAGATATTAAACTTTTAAGGACTGAACGAGTCTACATTACAAAAGGATTAAGGATAATAACTAAATACACAGAACAACTATGAGATTAAAAGCACTTATTGCATTGTTTGCATTGACCGCTTCTGCCGCAATGGCGCAGAAGGGCGTAGAGGACGGCTCGCGTTTCGGACACGGCCAGGACAGTATCGACTGCCTCAACAACATCAGCCTCTACAGCGAGAATCTTAAGACAAAGAACTATGCCGATGCCTACACCTACTGGCAGAAGGTATTTGCCGATGCTCCCGTATCGCGCCACAGCCTCTACACCGACGGTGTTACCATCCTCAAGAGCCTCATCGTAGGCACAAAGGTCCTTGAAGAGCGTAAGGCATATGCCGACGAGATGATGAAGGTATACGACCAGCAGCTCCAGTACCTCGACAAACTCAACATGTTGAGAAAGACCCCTTGGACCGAGTACTATGTAAAGGGCGAGAAGGCACACAACTACCTCACCTACTACCCCAAGATGGACAACAACCTTGCCTACGACATGCTCCGCGAGGTTATCGAGACAGCCAAGGACAAGAACCAGTACTACATCATCGGCGATTACATGAAGGTATCATTGGCCAAGTTCAAGGCCGACGAGACCCACCGCGAGCAGTTCATCCAGGACTACCTCGTATCTGCCGAGTACATCGCTTCAATTGCCGAAAAGGCACAAAACATGAGCAACCCCAACCCCAAGCTCATCGAGGCAGTTATCAAGATCAAGGATAATGTAGACGGTTACTTCATCAACAGCGGTGCTGCCGAGTGCAGCCAGCTCGAGGCCATCTATGCTCCCAAGGTTGAGGAGAACAAGGACAACCTTGAATATCTCCGTAAGGTAGTATCTGTAATGGCTATGCTCAACTGCAACGAGTCAGAGGTTTACTACACCGCATCAGAGTATGCCCACCACATTGCACCTACTGCAGCCACTGCAGCCGGATGCGCTTACAGCTACCTCAAGCGCGGCGACTTGGGCAAATCTATCGAGTATTTTGACCAAGCCATCGAGCTCGACACCGTAGCAGAGAGCAAGGCCGAGTATTGTTACAAGGCTGCCGTAGTCCTCAACTCTGACCGTCAGCTCAGCAAGGCAAAGAGCTATATCACCAAGGCTATCAGCCTCAATGGAAACAAGGGTGCTTACCACATCCTCCTTGCCAACATCTACGCTGCTGCTCCCAAGTGGAATGACGAGCCCCTCCTTGACAAGTGCAAGTACTTCGTGGTGCTCGACCGTCTCTACCAGGCAAAGCGTGTCGATGAGACCGTAGCTGAGGAGGCCAACAAGATGATTGCCGCATACTCAACCCACACACCTACCATCCAAGACCTCTTCATGCTTGGTAAGAAGGAGGGCGACAAGGTACATGTAGGCGGTCTCATCAACGAAACTACCACTATCCGTTAATAGCGTGGAGCCTTATACGCGCCAGCGACATACAATGAACAATGGCATAACAATCGTCTTTACGACGGTTGTTATGCTATTTCTACTATCGGCATGTACGGGCAAGAAAAAGCCCATGACCGACGCCATTACCAACCGCGACTCGGTGCCCATCATGGTTACCCGCGATGTATCCACCTATGTCAGCGACTCGGGCGTGGTGCGCTATAAGATTATCACCGAGGAGTGGAAAGTCTTTGATCGTCTCGACCCCTCACGCTGGACATTCGAGAAGGGCATCTACTTGGAGAAGTTTGACAACAAACTCTCCATCGAAGCCGTCATCACTGCCGACACCGCCTACTACTACGACAAGAAAGAGTTGTGGGAACTTCGCGGCAATGTTCACATTGAGAACGAGCAGGATGAGCAATTTGACACCCAATTGCTCTTTTGGGACCAAAAAGCCAAGCGTGTATATTCCGACCAATACATCCGTATACGCCAGCAGAAGCGCGTCATCACAGGTACCGGTTTTACCTCCAATCAGGAACTTACCAACTACACCATCAAGCAGACCCAAGGCATCTTCCCCATCAAAGAGTCAACAGACAACAGACAACAGTCAACAGACGCTCTCACCCCTCAGCCTATAACCCCTCAGCCTATAACCCCCGTCATCGTTAATCGTTAATCGTTCATCGAGAAAACTCATAACTCATAATTCACAACTCCCCCAATGTCCCCTACCGCCCTTTTCCTTCTTATTGCTATGATATTCTCCGCCTTCTTTTCAGGTATGGAGATTGCTTTTGTCTCATCCAGCAAATTGCGTTTCGAGGTCGACAAGAGCAACCGTAGCCTTTCGGGCAAGCTATTGTCAGTATTCTACGACAACCCCAACAACTACATCTCCACCATGCTCGTGGGCAACAATATCGCCCTTGTCGTGTATGGTATCATGATGTCCCGTATCATCGACGGCTTCCTCATAGCCCATATCACCGACAACCCCGCACTGCTGTTGCTCGTTGACACCGTCGTATCTACGCTCATCATTCTGGTCGTGGGCGAATTCCTTCCCAAGACCATCTTCAAGATAAATCCCAATGCCACGCTTCGCTTCTTCGCGCTGCCTACCATTCTCATCTACTATGTTCTCTACCCCTTCTCGCAGTTTGCCACCGCCTGTGCTCGTGGCATCATGCGTTTGTTTGGCATCAAGCTCAACAAGGAGAACTCCACCAAAGCCTTCACCAAGATGGACCTTGACTACTTCATCCAATCGAGCATCCGCCAGGGCAATGGAGCCGAAGAGGTAGATACCGAGGTAAAGATATTTCAGAATGCGCTCGACTTTTCCAACCTCCGCATCCGCGACTGCATGGTGCACCGCACCGAGATAGAGGCTGTTGACAAGACCGCTTCACTCGAAGAGCTCATGCGCGTATTTGTCGAGACCGGCTACTCCAAGATTATCGTCTACGAAGACACCATCGACAATATCATCGGCTACATACACTCCTCCGAGATGTTCAAGAACGCTGCCTCATGGCAAGAGCACATCTGCAAGATGCCCTTCGTTCCCGAGAGCATGCAAGCCCAGAAGCTCATGGAACAGTTCCTGCAGCAGAAGAAATCCCTTGCCGTCGTGGTCGACGAGTATGGCGGCACTGCCGGCATCATCTCCCTTGAGGACATTGTAGAGGAGCTCTTCGGAGAGATTGAAGACGAGCACGATATCGACGACTACATTGCCAAGCGCAACGACGACGGTAGCTACCTTCTCTCGGCTCGCCTTGAGATAGAGCGTGTCAACGAGATGTTCGGCCTCCACCTCCCCATAGCCGATGAGTATCAGACCCTTGCCGGCTTCATTCTCTACCGCTACAAGAACTTCCCCAAGATGCACGAGGTGATACAGATAGATCGTTTCCGATTCAAGATTATGAAGGTCGAGAGCAACAAAATCGAGCTTGTAACCCTTAAAATTGAGGAATAATCTATTTTTGCACCTTTTTTTGCGTCATTCTTTATGCAATTAAATCTTTTTTTCGTACTTTCGTGCGCTAAATTCGTATTTACGACAACATAAAAACTAAAAAATACACAAAAAATGGCAACATTACAATCAATTAGAAAACACGGCGCAGCCCTGGTCATCGTTATCGGTATCGCGCTGTTCGCATTCATTGCCGGCGATGCCGCAAAGGTACTCCAGCCCGGCCAGAACTCACAGAATGTAGGTCAGATCAACGGTAAGAAGATCGAGGCTCAGTACTTCCAGCAGTTGGTTGAAGAGTACACCCAAGCCATCAACTTCATCCGTGGCGCCAACTCACTCACCGAGGCAGAGAGCGCACAGGTAAAGGATGAGGTATGGAACACCCTCGTAACCAACACCCTCATCGGTGAAGAGGCAGCTAAGCTTGGTCTTACCGTTACCACAGCAGAGCTTCAGGCACTCATCAACGAAGGTACCGACCCCATGTTGGCCCAGTCAGCTTTCCGTAACGAGGCAGGCCAGTTCGATGGCGACATCCTCATGAAGTTCCTTGCCGAGTACGCAAATATGGACCCCGAGGTTATGCCCGCCGAGTATGTTGAGTACTACAATCAGCTCTACAGCTACTGGAAGTTCATCGAGAGCAACCTCGTTAGCAGCCTTCTCATCCAGAAGTACGAAGCACTCGTAGTTGGTGCCCAGTTCTCTAACCCCGTAGCCGCAGAGTACAGTTTCAATGCACGCAACAACCATGCTGAGGTAGCTTATGCCGTTGTACCTTACAACAGCGTAGCCGACTCACTCGTCAAGGTATCAAGCAGCGATATCAAGAAGATTTACGATGCCAAGAAGGAGCTCTACAAGCAGCCCGCTGAGACCCGCGCCATCAGATATATCGATGTAACCGTAACTCCCAGCCAGGCCGACCGCGACGAACTCCTCAAGGAGGTTGGCGAGTATGCCGAGCAGCTTGCTACCGCTGAGGATTTCGGTGCACTCGTTCGTTTGGCCAACTCTACCGTTGCCTACTCTGAGGTACCTGTAACCAGCGCAGCACTCCCCGAAGATGTAGTAGCCAACCTCTCATCTGTGAAGGGCGACGCCGTATATGGTCCTTACTACAACCAAGCTGACGACACCTACAATGCTTTCCGCATTCTCGCTAAGGCTCAGTACCCCGATTCAGTACAGTTCCGTCAGATTCAGGTAGCTGATGCCGATGCAGCCCGTGCCAAGACTTTGGCAGACAGCATCTACACTGCAATCAAGGCAGTGAAGAAGAACGCTAATTTCGCCGAGATTGCCGAGAAGTATGGTCAGTCAGCAGATCCCCAGTGGATTGCCACCTCAAACTTTGAGGGTGCAGCTGTAAACGGTGACAATGCCACCTACCTCAACACCCTCTTTGGTATGAAGAAGGGCGAGCTCAAGCAGCTCGACATCGCAGGCGGTCATCTCATCATCGAGGTACTTGACACCAAGAATCCCGTTGAGAAGTACACTGCAGCCGTTATCAAGCGTCCCGCATACTTCAGCAACGAGACCTACACAGCAGCATACAACCAGCTCAGCGCTTTCGTAGCTAGCAACCAGACTCTCGAGAAGTTCGAGGCTAATGCAGAGGAAGCAGGCTTCCGCCTCTACCCCGTAGCCGAGCTCAGCAATGCAGCTCACACCATCGGGGGTGTACAAGGCACTCGCGAGGCACTCCGTTGGGCGTTCAATGCCGAGAAGGGCGAGGTATCTCACATCTTCGAGGCTGGTGCCAACGACCACCTCATGGTAGTAGCCGTTGCCGACATCCACAAGGCAGGCTATCGCCCCGTAGCACAGTTTGCAGACATGTTCCGCATCCAGGCTGTTAACGACAAGAAGGCCGACAAGATTCTTGCTAAAGCAAAGAAGGTTGGCACCATGGAAGAGGCACTTGCTCTCGAGGGCGTTAAGGCCGACACACTCCGTCGCGTAACCTTCGGTTCAGCAGCTTATGTAGGTAAGGTACCCGCTAGCGAGCCCATCATCAGCGGTGCAGCAGCAGGTCTTGAGGAGGGCGAGTTCAGCGCTCCCATCAAGGGTAATGGTGGTGTATACTTCCTTCAGGTAGTAAAGAAGGGCAACGGTGTAGCCCAGTTCAATGCCGCTTCAGAGCAGCAGACTCTCGAGGCAGCAGCCGCACGCAACATCAATGGTGGCGCCATCCTCAACGAGCTCTACCGCAAGGGTGAGGTGAAGGACAACCGCTACCTCTTCTTCTAAGCTTACAAACAGAATTTTGACTAATTAACCAAAAAAAATGCATAACGAATCGTTGTGCATTTTTTGGTTTGAGGGATTTCCCAATAGACTATGCATCCCCCTCCAATCCTTGTGGGAAAATCTCCTATAGTCAACAAGAGAAATATGTATTATAGAAAGTAATCAAGTCCATAATATTTTTTTCGATGAGAGTTTTTACGGTACAATAAAACAATTACCTAAGTCTAATTCTTCTATATAACAAATTTGCCCCCCCTGATGCATAGAACTTTACATTCAGCTTTGCTAATATTTTTTTGCGCGCTCAATCTTCCTCATAAGCAGTTCTTGTTCATCAATTCCCACCTTTGTTTCATCATATTCTGATTTGTTTTTACCACAAAGTAGAATATCTTAGCCTTTTTGTGCGCAGTGGCAATAACCGCCTGCATATATCCGCTTCGTAAGCGTATCCTCCTGAAATATATTCTTAATGAGTTCTTTGCATCTTTTAATGTGTTAGCACAAAGTCTGAAAACCTACCCGACGGGATTCTTTCTTTTCGAGACCCGACTAGAAATGAGTTTGCCTCTTGATATCTTGTTGTTAGGGACTAGATTGCACCACTTACAGAACTTGGCAGGTATATCAAACTTTTCAACAAAATCGTGTCCTAGTTCTCCTATCAATTGCAGAAGCGAATTGTTGCTCATTTCAGGCATGCTCATGGGATTAACGCCCAACAACAATCAACATTGATTATATGTTAGAATAAATTATGACACTACAAATGTCAATAAAATACGAAAAGGCACTATCGGATCTTCAAAGTAATGATGGTGAGCGCAGCCAAAATAATGGTCACAATCCAAAAGCGAACAGTGATTTTGGCCTCGTGGAGCAGAGTTTCGGGATGATACACCTTGATGGTGCATCCTGGGTCCATCTTCTGTACTTGAGCAACCGAAGTACGAAAATGATCATGAATAGGAGTACGCTTAAAAAAACGTTGCTTAACACCCTTCTTCTTGCCCCACTTATAGTAAAAGCGCTGGATGATAACAGAGAGACTCTCTACAAAGAATACGCCACATAAAAGAGGGATGAGCAACTCTTTACGAATGATAATAGCACTCACCGCAATAATACCACCGATCGTGAGACTCCCTGTATCGCCCATGAACACTTGTGCGGGAAAAGCATTATACCAAAGGAAACCTATGAGAGCCCCCACAAAGGCACACAAGTATACAACGAGTTCTTCAGACCCAGGGATATACATAATGTTAAGATAACTAGCCATGGAGATGTGACTAGACACATAGGCTAAGACACCCAAGACAACACCGATGATAGCCGAATTTCCAGCGGTCATACCATCCATACCATCATTCAAATTAGCGCCATTCGACACGGCTGTAACTACGAGAATGGTCATAAAGCCAAACAGCACCCAACCTCCGAGTTGTCTGTGTTCGCCTAGCCAATTGAAAGCATTGGCATAGTCTAAATTATTGTTTTTAACAAAGGGAATTGTAGTCTTGGTCGATTTCTGTGCCTCGATATTGTGGACAACTTCGGTGGTCTGTCCAGCATATCGCTGCACTTCGATATTCTCACGAATAACGGCCTGATCACTAAAATATAAGGTCAGCCCAACGATAACACCAAGACCGACTTGCCCGATTATCTTAAACTTACCATGCAAACCTTCTTTATCTCGTTTAAACACCTTAATATAATCATCAGCAAAGCCCAATCCACCCAACCACACGGTGGTAATGAGCATGAGTTGCATATATACATTATTCAAACGGCCCAAGAGCAAACAAGGAATGAGGATAGCAGCAAGAATAATGATACCACCCATTGATGGGATACCAATCTTCTGCACACCAAAGGGATCAATGCTAGCATCGCGCTGCGTTTCAGTAATTTGTTGGCGCTTAAGCAGATTAATAAAGTACTTACCAAACACAGTAGAAACCAACAATGCAATAAGGATGGCCAACAATGAACGGAATGAGATATAAGTAAACATTCTTGCGCCTGGCACATTGAGTTTGTTGAGATATTCGAAAAAATAATAAAGCATAATATGTACGTGAGTATCAATTGTGTTGATTTTACGATGTATTCAAAAGTGACTGCGAAGGTACTAAATAATTGATAAATGACAAAAAACGGGACACACAAAATAAAGAATGTCAATATTCCACTAATTTTGTTTCTTATCTGCACTCTTATTCTTTGGTCGTTTACAAAATTCTCTATACCTTTGTAGTGTTAGTCTTCTTTAAAAACTTGGATTACATAGTACAAGTTGAGTTGAACTAACATAGTAATAGTTATAATACAAACCATTAGCATTTTACAAGTATGAAAAAAATTACATGTTTGGCAGCAATTGCTGCAATTTTGTTGTTCGCCACTCCTGCACAAGCACAATTTAGCTGGGGTATTAAGGGAGGAGTAAACTTGGGGAACAACGACCTCACTATCTTGAAAAATAAAGAGACAGCATTGAATATGGGAAATTACACCGGTTTTTTTATCGGCCCCAAAGCTGAAGTACGCATTCCCATCATTGGCATTGGCGTTGAGGCTGCAGCGCTGTACGCAAACAAAGGCATGACACTCGCAGAAAATGAGACTTTCATACAAAACAGTTTCCAAGTTCCATTAAACCTTAAGTATAGTTTCGGATTGGGCAACATCGCCAATATTTTTGTCGCTGCTGGTCCTGAATTCGGTTTCAATGTAGGTGAGACATCTATGGTCGTTAACAATATCAAGACAGACGAAGTAACAAATATTACTAGCGGTGATATTTCTGCATATGTTGCAAAAAAGTCCACTCTAAGCATTAATGTTGGATTGGGAGCAACTCTACTCAAACATGTACAAGTTGGTGTAAACTACAATATGCCTTGGGGAAAGACTGGCGAATTTGTATATATTGAAGCTTCTGAAATTGAGAATGCAGAGAACATTAAGAATGGAGAAAATGTTACTATAGACAGTGTTCAGGCATTAGCTGGCACTATTGACAAAGCTAAGAACATTTACAATAATGTCATGTCAGGCACTGTACAAGTTTCCGTAGCATATCTCTTCTAATATCCCAATAGGATTATATAACAACTTAAAACGAATACCACTATGGACAGACCTTATGTAGTAGGCATGGATATCGGCGGAACAAACACCGTATTCGGTATCGTAGATGCACGCGGTAACATCTTAAGCGTAGATTCTGTAAAGACTCAAGTATACAAAGAGTTTGGAGAATATGTTGCTGCTGTGGCAGAGAAGCTCATCCCCATGATTGAAGCTGTGGGAGGTACAAAGAAGATTAAAGGCATGGGTATAGGTGCACCCAAT
>JAFYMV010000096.1 GCA_017548225.1 Bacteroidaceae bacterium
ATTCCGAGATCTTTTTCAAAGAGCTCAAGAGGATGTAATCCTTCAATTCTTCCGCAAGATCGCGATTAAGCGAGAGCAAAGCTAAGCTTGTTTAGCTATGCCGAGCGGGAGCGATATAGCGGAAGAAAGAATATCGGGAACGATATTCCGAGATCTTTTTCAAAGAGCTCAAGAGGATGTAATCCTTCAATTCTTCCGCAAAGATAATATAAATATTTTTAATGATTTCAGCTTGATTTTCAGCGAAAAACGCATATTCACGACAGACTAAAAACGCAGTTCCATAACCCTTCCAATGAATTACTCGCATACTAAAAAAAGATTCCTCGGTAGCTAGCGCGGGACACATCGCTAGCTACCGAGGTCAAGCGCGCTAACTAGCGAGCAAGGCCGCGATAGCTAACGAGGAAACATTTACACAAAGAGAAAACAAGGAATCAACCCTACTAAAATCAGCCGTAGAGCCTATCAAGCATAAGCCAGTAGGAGCATGTCCTCAAATCATACGAGAATCGTAAAGAAGCAACTCTATGGATAAGACTCATATTCAGCACCATACAAAAATAATCCATCTCCCTTAACTAGCACTTTGCATTTTTTTGCATTTACTGAGAAATATGGATTTTTTGTAAACAACGACTTGATGATGCACAAAAAAAATACAGCATACCGCAAAATATTGCCGAATGTATGCCGTATCCTACTGATTCCGTTATATTTGCAGCAGAAAATATTACCGAAAACTCTACTGTTTTTCCGCACTATCGTGAGATTCCCCCATTTTTTTATCATTTTCTGGATGATAAGTTTGCATTTGTCCTCAATAGTATATATCTTCGCACAGTTTCAATCATGTGTAGAAAAAAATGGTTAGGAAAAAGGATGACCCGCAAGCAAAGCGAGGCCATCCTTTTTTTATCCCCCCTCTCATAACTCTTAACTCAAATCCATACAAGCAGCAGAGCCACCCGCGTGGGTGGCTCTACCATTATCTATACCCCACCCCACTAAGGGGGAAAAGGGTTATTTTACAACAACATTACATTGACTCATCTTTTATTAGCGACCCGCAAGGCGCAATCTTTATCTGCGCACTCGCGACCTATCGCAAAAGATTTCGTCGATGGTAAAAAGGTTATTTTACAACAACCTTACATTGACTCATCTTTTGTTAGCGACCCGCAAGGCGCAATCTTTATCTGCGCACTCGCGACCTATCGCGAAAGATTTCGTCGATGGTAAAAAGGTTATTTTACAACAACCTTTTTACCATTCGCAATATACATGCCCTTGCCAGGATTCATCACACGACGACCTGCGAGGTCATAAATTGTCAATTGCGAATTGTCAATTGTCAATTGATCAGCACCTGTGGTGTTATCATCATTGTTCTCCACATAGAGGCTATACTGGCCATCGGTGAGCTCCTCGATGGTGTAGGGGATGTACACCATGCAATAACCACTGGGCTCCTCCTCGAAGAAGAAGGCGATGCGGCCATCAGCCTGGAGGATCATGGTAGAGTATGCTGAGCCCTTGGTGCTCACATGCTTGCCCTTAACCCAGTCTTGTGAGAAGGTGGTGGGGGTATAGGTAACCTCTGCATCCAATTCCTTGTAGTAGATAGCTACATCGGTACGTCCACCACCTGTGGGGATAGACTGGAACATGAGGTCGCACTTCTCATCGTCGCTGTTGCGGATAACTGACACTTTGTAGATCTCACCATTGGTGCTATTGCCACCGAAACTGAGACCACCTTGTACCTCATTACTTCCAACTTCACCCAACCATGAGCCGGTGGTGTAGGTATCGTCATCAAATTCGAATAGATTGAAGTAACGACCACCGTATTTTCGGCTACTGAGCACTACAGTGCCATCGGGCAACTCCTCACATTTGGGCTCATTACCCCACTTTGAGGCAGAGTTGTCATAACCAAGGTCGCCCAGCAAATTCCATGTCTGACCGAAGTCGTCAGAGTAGATAACATAGTTGTGGTGCTGGCGTATGCTCTTGGTTACTGCCCATATGGCGCAGTAGAGACGGTAGTAGTCGCCCTTCTTCACTACGCGGCTCTGACAAATCTTACCAGCACCGATAAACATAGATGCCACATGTGCTTCGCCACCATTCTTATTGTCAAACAAGGGATAGATGCTATAGGTCACCTCTTCGGGATCGCCATATACCCACTCTTGTTTCTCCTCGTCGTAGGTAATGTAGAGGCGCGATACGCGGTTGGGATTGGGGTTGGGGTCGCCATAGTTACCGTCCCAGCAGGTGCGATTACCGCACACGCTCATCACGAGCACCTCGTTGCTCTCACGGTCAGCTACGATGGCGGGGTCGCCAAAGCCTACTTGCCAGATCTTTGTGGTGTCGCCGTTGGCGATGCCGTAGCCATGTCCGTCGGCGATGGTTCGCTCTTCGGTCCATGTGACACCATTGTCAGATGATACGCGGCATACGAGGTCCACCTCTCCATAGCCGATATCATTACCGCAAGGGCGGTAGTCGCAGATGGCGAAGATATCACCATTGGGGGCTGTGGCGATAGCGGGGATACGGTAGGGATGGCCATCTCTGGGACTATAGTAAAGCGTGCGCTCGTTGTTGGCGGTGTATGATGCGGTGAGCTCCATGCCACCCTCGGGGATGGTCTGGTTAGCATAGCTATCGGCACCGTTACCAAAACCATTGAAGGTATAGCCACGGTAGGTCATTGAGCTGACTGAGAAGGTTGAGTTTACAGGGAGGTACATACGCTGACCCTCTACGCTGCCAAGCACGCGGGTTGAGGTGGTGCTGCCGTTGACGGTAAAGGTGAGCTCGGCCACGCGAGGACTGCTTTCCCATGTCTTGTCCACCGTGATGTCAAGGCGAAGGGGCTTGGTAGCATCGATAGCGGCAAAGTTCCAGTGTGAACCGCCATCAGTAGCATTGTAGAACTTTATATTGTTGCCAAGGTAATCAGAACCACCATAGGAGTTGAGGCTCCAATTGTTGTTGCCTACGGGAGCGATAGCATAGCCATCGCTATAGCTGATAATATGCCAGCTCTCTGCATTGGCAGCAGCTACCATCTTTACGGCAACGCCGTTGGCAGGAGTACCGCTCGGTGTGAGTGCCAATGCATCGCCACTCAGCATGTTGTAGATCTTGAAGCTCTCGGCTGTTCCTACAAGGCTCCAAACAACGCCTTCATTGGCGTAGCTGAAAGTATTGAAGATGGGGACAGTCTCAGCATTAGCGCTGCCCAAGATAATGGCGTGGTTGGCATTGTTGGCGCGGAGGATGTTTACCCACTTGTCGCCATACTGCTCACCGAAGATATCAAGGACAAACTTGACATAGACGGTCATATCGCCAGCCAACGCGCTAACCTCGGCAATCTTCTGTGTGTAGGCTGCATCGCTATAGAAACCTTCTACCTTGTAGGCGGGGTTGCAAGACTTAACGCCCAATTCTCCATTGGTGATGATGTCGTCAGAAGAGATCATCACTGAAGAACCGGCATTAACCTCATAGCCATTCCATGTGAGCACGGCATCGGCCTCTGATGTGTTGGCTACGAAAGAGAACTTATTCAAACCTTCATAGAGGTCGGCAGGAACGAATACATAGTCAGAACACCAGCTGCCGTCGTTCACCTTGCTACTATTACGATTGAATGCTGTACCATCGACCTTGGTTACCATATATTTACCATCATTATCAGTGCCTACGCGCTTAATACCCACGCTTCCTGTATGCACCGCCTCGCTTGACTTGATATCCAACTGAACAGCAGTTGTACCTACTCCAAGACCATTGCCATTGTTGCCATAGCTGATATACTTGGTGTTATCACCCTTGTTCTGGAGAGTATAGTATTGAGTTCC
This sequence comes from Bacteroidaceae bacterium, assembly GCA_017548225.1. Taxonomy (GTDB): domain Bacteria; phylum Bacteroidota; class Bacteroidia; order Bacteroidales; family Bacteroidaceae; genus UBA1189. The sequence goes on from JAFYMV010000096.1 coordinate 3,885, forward strand.
CTCGGGCTGAGCAGCAGTCCAAATGAACTTCGCATCCTTTGCATTGAGCGATGTGCTTGTTGCCAAAGCACCATTATTGTTATAAAGGTAGCGAGCCACATAAGAATTATCGCTCTGCTTGGTGTCGGCAAAGAAGAAGTGGTCGGCACCTACGATGGGGGTACCCTTGGAGAGACCTGTATTCCATTCGTAAGCCTCGATGAGGGCTTCGGCAATCTCCAAGGTTACGGATGATGCTGCGCGGTAGTTGCGCACGGCATTAAATGCCTCGGTAACCTTTGCATATTCAGGGAGGATGTAGAACTCAGAGAAGGTGTAGAACACGGTACCGCCACTGGTGTTGTTCACCGTAAAGCGGAGGTACTGATACGAAGTCTCAGAGGTGACAGCCTCAGAGTAGTAGTCGAGCACGCCTTCGCTGGTGGGGAAGCCATTATCGATAACCTTCACCTGACTCCATTCGATTCCGTCATTAGACCCCTCAATGGTAATCTTGGTGGGACGGTTGTTATTGTTCTGCTTGCGCTTCTTAAAATAGAAACGGAATGCCTTGACAGGTTTGCTCAACGATGCCTGCAAGTAGTGGCTGCCAGTACCGATAGTACCATCGTAACCGCTATGGAAGAAGGTCTCGTAGTTGCCATCGATCAAGTTGGCATAGGCATTACCGCTCTCCTGATTAGTGCCTGCAGGGTGGTTGCAGATAAACTGGCCATCGCCAGCAATACCTGTACCGGCATCCTGTACCAGACCGTAGTACTTCTGCAAACCATAGATGTCCATATTGGCATTAGCTTCGGCAGCATTGGCGATAGCTATCTCTTCGGGGGTACCTGCAATGCTGAGGCCTGCAATGGAGATTGTACCGTTAGTCATATTCAGTTGGTCGCCTTGAGCACTATTATTGCAAACATAGTAGCGCAAGGTGTAATCACCTGCCTCTACCTCTTGCATGGTGTAGGTCTTTGTGGTACCATCACCGGGAGCCAAGCCATAATGGTAGTCTGAATACTTTACCTGATCGTCAGCGCCAACCAGGTCAACACCTAGGATGTTGAGTTTATGACCGCCACCTGTATAGTTAAACACGATGGTTACTTCGCACTTGGTGAGAGCTGTCACTTGGGTCTCAGCCATGTAGACAGAACCTGTTCGGTTGCCTTGTGCAGTAGTGAGGTTTGTACCAACTTCATCGGGGTACTCAGAAGTTTCGCTCCATGGAGCCACAGGGTTGGCAGTCCACTCACCTGTAAGGTCGGCCCAAGCAACATTGCACACCAATGCCATAAGGAGGCAGAGGGCGCTCTTTAAGATAGATTGTCTTTTCATTGTGAATAAAATAATGTGTTATTTCTCTAATATTGTGTTGTCTATATCTCTGCAAAGGTATGGTAAAAATTTTAGATATGCAAATGGATAGCAGCGAACACCGAGCCTGACAAGCTACATAGAGTTCATACACAAAAACAATGAGAGGATGTGACGCACACCCTCTCATTGCCTATATTCGTAAGAGATTATTACTTAATCACTACTTTGTTACCGTTTACGATGTAGATACCCTTCTCGGCCTTCTCCACACGGCGACCCATGAGGTCGTAGATGAGGGCAGAGTTCTGAGTATTGAGTTCTGAGTTCTCAATACCAGTAGTAGAACCTTGACCCTTCGTTGTAAAATCAATCTCTACAGTCGCGCCCTTCTCGCAGGGGATAGTCACAATGCCGTTTGCATCCACGGTAGTAGCTACCTCTTCGCCATCTATGGTGATGAGCGCCTCAGCAAGTTCCATAGCACCACGTACGCAGCGTACCTTGAGCTCAGCACCAGCATTGCTTACGATGGTAGCCTTCTGACACTTACCATTCAACCAGTTGAAGTCTACAGTGAAGTTACCCATAGCCTTCATACCAGTCACTGCACCCTTATCTTCCCATACAGCAGGCATTGCGGGGAGGATGTTGATGTAACCGTGTGCGCTCTGCAACAACATCTCTGCGATACCTGAGCATACTCCGAAGTTACCGTCAATCTGGAAGGGAGCGTGAGAGTCGAAGAGGTTGTAGTAGATACCACCCTGACCTGCGTCTGTTCCGTAACTTGTAGAGTGCTTCAACGCGTTCTTGATGATGATGTGGGCATGGTCACCATCCTGAGCGCGTGCCCAGAGGTTCACCTTCCAACCCATTGACCAACCAGTAGCAGCATCGCCACGGAGCTTGAGTGAGTTCACTGCAGGCTCGAAATAGGGGCTCTCGGGAGTAATCTGGTCCATGGGGAAGAGGGCCATCATGTGTGACATGTGGCGGTGACCCTTATCGTTAGAGATATCAAACGGAGTATACTTCCACTCGCGGAGAAGCAGTTCGCCAGTCTTCACACCATTGTAGGTCTCGCCCCAAGCACCGGTGTAAGTCTCGGTGTGGAGACCCTGGTCGGTCTTCACGAGGTAGAGGTCGAGCTTCTCGATATCAGCATCGGTGAGGCCTACTGCTTCCTTACCACCAAGGATATCGATAGCCTCCTTGATGTTGGTGAAGAGGTAGTAAATCATCTGCTGTGCGTGAGCGGTACCATCCTCGGTCTGGTTGTCGTGCTGCTCGGCACTGAACTCGTTGGGAGCTACAAATGTGCCGTCGGGTTCATACTTGTAGGGAGTATGGTAGTTGCGTACATGTTCCTGCTCATCCTGAGTGTTATCGAAACCACGGTCCTCAATCAAGCGGTGGAACCAGAACTGGGCAGCGCCCCACATGGCGGGGAAGGCCTTCTTCAAGAACTCCTTGTCCTGAGTATAGCGGTAGTGCATCCAGAGGTGGCTGGTGTACCATACATTAGCTACGAGGTAGTTGTCACCCCAAGTACTCATACTATTGTAGAGTGATGTCTCGGTGAGCACGCTCCAACCATGGCCCTCGTTGTAACGTGTGGCAACTTCCTTCCATCCTGCGCTCTGTGCACCACGGATGATGAAGTTCACGAAGGGCTTGTGCAGGTCGCTGAGGTTGGTGATCTCAGTGGGCCAGTAGTTCATCTGGATGTTGATGTTGGTATGGATGTCCGAGTTCCAGGGAGAGTCGGCACCACGGTCGTTCCAGATACCCTGCAAGTTGTTGGGCGCTGCAATGGGCTTACGGTTTGAGCTGATTGCCAAGTAGCGGCCAAAGTGGAAGTAGAGCTGCTCAAGGAAGAGGTGATCGTTTGCCTTGCTGTCTGCATTGCCATTGTTGGGATAATAGCTGTCAACCAAGGTCTTGGTATCTACAGTAGGTGTAGTAAGACCGAGGTCGAAGGTCATGCGCTTGGTGATAGCGGTGAAGTCCTTGATGTGGTCTGCCTCGATAGCTGCGAAGCCCTTAGCCTCGGCTGCCTCAATCTCGCTCTCCACGCGAGCGTTTACAGCCGCAGCATCCTCGCTGGTGAAGTAGCTGTTAACAGCATCCATGTCGCCGTCAAAGTTGGTAGCACCCTTCAAGTAGAAGGTAACCTCAGTAGCATTCTTTACGCTGATGCCGCTCTTGGTAGCTACTACCTCGGCACCTTCGTCAGCTACAACATGCAAGCGTGCTGCATACTCTACAGTCATCTTGCCTGAGAATGAAGCTGTATTGCCTTCATAAACCACAGCACCTGCACCGATGCCCATACCAGGCTCAAAGCTGAATACGAGGTTCATCTTGTCATCGCCTACGCTCTTGTACTGACCGGCAATCACCTGGTCGGGAGCAGAGCTGAGGTATTTACGTACCTGCTTGGTGCCGTTAGCGTTCTTGAACTCTACACCAGCGATACCCTCCTCAATGTCGAGGTAGCGTACATAGTCAGTAACACCATCAGTATAGATGCTTGCATCGTTGTTAGCGATGATGAGCGAACCGAAGTTCATGAAGGTACGGTTACCGCCACCTGCACCTACAGTGTTGGCAGGGCCGCTCCAAAGGGTCTTCTCGTTAAACTGCAACTCCTCGTGAGCTACACCACCGAATACCATGCAGCCGAGCTCACCGTTACCCAAGGGAAGTGCATACTCCATCCAGGGATAGCTAACGCCTGTAGCCTCAGCAGAGGTGGTATACCACAAAGTATTGGGATTCTTGGGCTCGTAAGCACTTATGCCAGCGATGTCAGCAATCTCATGGATATACTCATCGGGGTAGCTTACATACTCAGCCTCATCAAGGTAGAACATACTACCTTGGTCACCTGTGACATTGCCCCAATTCCAATATGCCAAGTAGTTACCACGCTTATTCCACCACTTAGAAGTGCCTTTGCTCTTGATGTAGCTGACATCACCATTGAAATTGAAGTTTCCATCAAATGTGGTAGCATATCCTTCTGCGTCGGGAGCAACCATTGACGCGCGAGCATTAGCCTCTTCGCCAATCATACCGAGGACCTTTGATAGACCTGTAGAGTAGTTATAAACTTTATAACCACCATCGGTCTGTTCTACGAAAGCCCAGATACCCTTGTTATCCTTCGGAGCATCGGTCTTGGTAAGCAAAAGGTTACCACCATCGGTATAGCCCTCACCCAAGCTTACATAACCACCATGTCCACCTTGAATGGTGTAGAACTTGGTGTCGGTATCCATGTAGCTTACATAGATATTGAGTCCATCAATATTGATAACGGTAAACTTACCATCAACAGGGATTGCAGAGAGAGCTTTCTCTTGCAATTTCTTTGCAGAGAAGGTTGCACCGTTCTGGTATGTTGTACCCTCATAGGTAACACCACCTTCATTAGCACCCAATACATTAATGGTATAAGTCTTGGCCTTTACCACAGCTTCTTCAATTTTGAAGCAGTTACCAGCATCGGCAGTAGTCCAATCATTGACCATGATACCCGATGAAGTCTGACCAGGAATCTGTGTATTCATACCTTGGTCGCCAATCTGAAGTTTCCAAGGATAGTCGCCACCTACGTTGGCTATCTTCATCGCTACAGTTGCCTCGTCGGTGTATACACCTTTAGCACCTACATACTTGCCCGCTCCTACACTATAGAGATAGTAGCCGTTGTCTTTCTTCTCGATGCGGAATTGCTGCTTGGCATCGTTCACATCGTAAGTAACTGAACCGACAGCAGAACCTGTGCTGGTACAAATCTCTCCAGGCACAGCCTCGCTGTACAACAAGAATGCACGTGCACTGCTGAGAGCGTAAGTGTTCTCGTTATCCAACTGCGACAAGTCTGTCACAAATGTGTCCGTAGACTGTGCCCACGCCACATTGCATACCAAAGCCATAAGGAGGCTCAGCATGCCCTTAAAAAATGTTTGCTTTTTCATGTGTGTTGTAAATAATATAGTTATAACTAATCGTTTTTCTTATGGTTTTTGCAAAGCACAGATTACAACCTCGCCCATTTCGGGGCAAAGATACGGAATATCTGCGGATTGTGCAAATTATAGAGGACACCGCAAGCCTTTTCGGTGAAATATTTGTGCGCGCTTTGTTTTTCGCTCGTTTTTTCGTATCTTTGCACGATTATTTATCAAATATTGAGCAAACAGCATACAACGGTGAAAAGAATCGTAATATTAGGTGGAGGTGAGAGCGGCGTAGGTGCTGCCATCCTGGCACAAAAAGAGGGTTTTGATGTGTTCCTTTCGGACATGTCAAAGATAAAGGAGCACTACAAGCAGATGCTCAACGAATATCATATCGCATGGGAGGAACAGCAGCATACCGAGGCACTCATCCTCAATGCCGACGAGGTAATCAAGAGCCCGGGCATACCCGCCGATGCACCAATGATGCTGAAGATTGCCGAGAAGGGGATACCTGTAATCTCGGAGATCGAGTTTGCCGGACGCTACACTGACGCCAAAATGGTGTGTATCACAGGTAGTAATGGTAAGACAACCACCACTTCGCTGATTTATCACATCTTCAAGAGTGCTGGCTACAATGTGGGACTTGCCGGAAACATCGGACAGAGCCTTGCCTACCAGGTGGCGACATGTGATTATGATTATTACATCATAGAGCTGAGTAGCTTCCAACTTGATAATATGTATGAGTTCCGCGCTAACATTGCCATCTTGCTCAATATTACTCCTGACCATCTGGACCGCTACAACCACAATATGCAGGAGTATGTGGATGCCAAGTTCCGCATCTTGCAGAACCAAACCGACGATGATGCCTTCATCTTCTGGAATGACGACCCTATCATTCAGCGCGAACTGTCAAAGCACGGCATACATGCCAAGCTATACCCCTTTGCTGAGGGTAAGCGCGAGGGAGTGACGGCCTACACTGATGATGAGGAGCTCTACTTTGATACCCCTTATGCCTTCAACATGGAGCAAGAGGAGCTGGCTCTCACCGGTAAGCATAACCTGTACAATTCGATGGCGGCAGGTATATCGGCTTCGCTCTCGGGTATCGAGAAGGATATCATCCGCAAGGCGCTGGCGACCTTCAAGGGCGTGGAGCACCGATTGGAGTATGTGGCTCGTGTGCGTGGCGTAGACTACATCAATGACTCGAAAGCTACGAATGTGAACAGTTGCTGGTATGCCTTGCAGAGCATGACGCAGAAGACTGTGCTCATCCTGGGCGGAAAGGACAAGGGTAACGACTACACCGAGATTGCCGACCTCGTGCGCGAGAAGTGCGTGGGACTCATCTACATGGGCCTCCACAACGAGAAGCTGCACGAGTTCTTCGACCCGTTCGGACTTCCCGTAGCCGATGTGCAGAGCATACAGGATGCGGTCGATGCTGCCTATCGCATGGCACAGAAGGGCGAGACGGTACTGCTCAGCCCCTGTTGCGCAAGCTTCGACCTCTTCAAGAGCTATGAAGACCGCGGTGAGCAGTTCAAGCAATGTGTAAGAAAATTGTAAATTTAAGGAGTTCAGGAGGTAGGAGTTTAGGAGTACAGACAAATGTATCGACTGACGACTACTCCAATGGCTAAAAGCAAAGAAAATCAGCGAACGGACTATTGTCCAAACTCCTAAACTCCTGACTTCTAAACTCCCTAAATAAAGAATTTATGATAAAAAGCAAACTATACTTTGATTCTAACGAGCCGGAAGAGACCGGGCACTCTATCTCACTCATTGCGGACTTTGACGGCAATGAGGAGACCCTATTTGATACTCCCCTCGATGCGGTGATGCCCATATTGCCATTGCGCAACATGGTGTTGTTCCCTGGTATCGTACTGCCCGTATCGGTAGGTCGCAAAAGTTCACTGCGACTCATCAAGGATGCCTTTAAGCAGGAAAAAGCCATCGGCGTATTCTGTCAACGCTCATCGGAAACCGAAGAGCCGCAACAAAAGGATCTTTATGAGATTGGTACTGCTGCACGCGTAGTACGCATCTTCGAGATGCCTGATCAGACGACAACGGTCATCTTGCAGGGCATGCAGCGCCTTCGCCTTACAAACATCGTATCGACCCGACCCTACCTGATGGGTGAAGCCGAAGCACTCTCTGAACTGTTGCCTCGTCGCGGCAACCGTGAATTCAAGGCTACAGTGGACAACTGCAAAGACCTTGCTGTGCGTTACATCAAGAGCTCTGAAGAGATGCAGCCCGATGCGGCTTTTGCCATTAAGAACATCACCAATGGCATGTTCCTTGTCAACTTCGTGTGCTCGAACTTGCCGTTCGACATCAAGGAGAAGATGCAACTCTTGCAGGAGGAGTCATTGCAAGAACGCGCTACACATCTGCTCTCTATACTCAATCGTGAGGTGCAGCTCGCTGACCTCAAGGCAAGCATACAAATGCGCACCCGAGAGGATATCGACCAACAGCAGCGCGAGTACTTCCTGCAGCAACAACTGAAGAATATCCAAGACGAGTTGGGTGGTAGCGTTCAGGACCAAGATATCAATGAGCTGCGCAACAAAGCCAACAAGAAAAAGTGGACGAAGGAGGTGGCTGACACCTTCGAGAAGGAGGTGATGAAGCTTGAGCGCATCAACCCGCAGTCGCCCGACTATAATGTGCAACTCAACTACCTGCAGGTGATGGTATCACTCCCCTGGGGTGAATATACCACTGACAATCTTGACTTGCAGAATGCACGCCGTGTGCTCGACCGCGACCACTACGGATTGGAGAAGGTGAAGGAACGTATCCTTGAACATCTGGCCGTGCTCAAGATGCGTGGCGACCTCAAATCTCCTATCCTCTGCCTCTATGGCCCTCCCGGAGTCGGCAAGACATCGTTGGGCCGCTCTATTGCCACAGCGCTGAAGCGTCAATATGTACGCGTCTCGCTCGGTGGTTTGCACGATGAGGCTGAGATACGCGGACACCGCAAGACCTATATCGGTGCCATGCCGGGCCGCATCATCAAGAGCCTCGCCAAAGCGGGTTCGTCAAACCCTGTATTCATCCTCGATGAGATAGACAAGGTGAGCCAGGCCAACCATAATGGTGACCCTTCATCGGCATTGCTCGAGGTACTCGATCCCGAGCAGAACAATGCCTTCCACGACAACTTCCTTGATGTGGACTATGACCTCTCTAATGTGATGTTCATTGCTACGGCCAACAATATCGGCAATATCCCTGCGCCTCTGCTCGACCGCATGGAACTCATTGAGGTAAGCGGATACCTTACCGAAGAGAAGATTGAGATTGCGCGCAAGCACCTCGTCCCCAAGCAAGAGGAGGCGAACGGTATACCTAAGCGACAAATCAAAATCGATAAAAAGACGCTCGAAGCTGTCATCGAGAACTATACCCGTGAGTCTGGCGTGCGCGAACTGGACAAGAAGATTGGCAAGATATTCCGCCGCTTGGCATGCAGCTATGCTACCAACGGCTACTATAGCCATACTACCGTCAAACCGGCCGACTTGCGCGAACTGCTGGGCGTGCAGGAGTTCTCACGCGACAGATATCAGGGCAACGACTACGCTGGCGTGGTTACGGGACTCGCGTGGACAGCTGTGGGCGGTGAGATTCTCTTCGTGGAGACCAGCCTCAGCCGCGGCAAGGGTAGCAAACTCACACTTACAGGTAACCTGGGCGATGTAATGAAAGAGTCTGCCATGCTGGCTCTCGAATATATCAAGGCACATGCCTCGTTGCTCGACATCAATTATGAGGTGTTCGACAACTGGAACATCCACATCCATGTACCTGAAGGTGCTGTACCCAAGGATGGCCCTTCGGCAGGTATCACTATGGCCACCTCACTCGCTTCGGCACTCACGCAGCGTAAGGTGAAGGCCAATCTTGCGATGACCGGTGAGATCAGCCTTCGCGGTAAGGTGCTTCCTGTGGGCGGCATCAAAGAGAAGATACTCGCAGCCAAGCGTGCCGGCATCAAAGAAATTATCCTTTGCGAGGAGAACCGTCGTAACATCGAAGAAATCCCCGAGATGTACCTCGCAGGACTTACCTTCCACTATGTGAAGGACATCCAGGAGGTGTGGAAGATTGCTCTGCTTCCCGAAAAGGTGAGCAACCCGATGAACTTTGACATCAAATCATAACACGCAACACGACAAGCTCTTCATACATGAGGAGCTTGCCGCATCTATTGCGGTGACGACGCAAAAAGCATAAGCCGGCCTAACTTTATAGGGTTTCTGCCTTGCCCGACAACAAGAAAAGAACTTTTCTATTATGTTCGCGCGCTGAAACTTGCTTTTTCACGCAGATTGCCGTACCTTTGCAGCCTGAAATCAATGCAAACAAAAGATTTATATAAATATCGTTACATTAAAAACTGAAAGAAAATGAGAAAGAACATTGTAGCAGGAAACTGGAAAATGAACAAGACTCTCCAAGAGGGTATCGCTTTGGCTACCGAGCTCAACGAGGCTTTGACAGCTGACAAACCCAACTGCGAGGTTATCATCTGCACTCCCTTC
>JAFYMV010000097.1 GCA_017548225.1 Bacteroidaceae bacterium
CCGACATAGAAAACGGCTGATTGTCCGGGAGTTACTGCTGATACCTCTTCGTGGAAGCGTATGAGTACGCGACCATCGTCTACTTGGCGCACGACGGTGCAGGATACCGACTTGCTACGGTAGCGGATGCGTACGGAGAGCTCTTGCTCCGTAGCGAAGCGCTGGGCATCTACTACGCGCATCTGCTCTACAAGCATGTAGCGGGTGGCAAGGTCTTGGGCATCGCCCAACATTACAGTATTCTTGTCGGGGTTGAGCTTAAGTACATAGGCGGGTTTGCCCAAAGCTATACCTAGTCCTTTGCGCTGTCCGATGGTGTAGTAGGGATAGCCTTGATGGATGCCCAATGGGCGGCCTGCGCTATCGACAAATTTTCCCTCACCTACGAGGTTGTCTATCTGTGGGCAGTGTTGTCGCAAGAAGTCGCGATAATCGCCTTCGATGAAGCACACTTCCATACTCTCTCCCTCTTTAGCCTTGAGGGTAAATCCCTTGTCGGCAAGGTATTGGCGCACATCGGGTTTCTTCCAGCCACCTAGCGGAAAGAGACAACGCGACAAGACCTCTTGACCGAGTGCCCAAAGGAAATAACTTTGGTCCTTTTGTGGGTCGTCGCCAGTAACGATGTAGTGGTATCCCTGCTCATTGATGGTCTGCACATAGTGTCCTGTGGCGATGTAGGCGCAGTCAAGGCGGTCGGCCCACTCGGTGAGCACGCGGAACTTGAATAGGGGGTTGCATATGACGCAAGGGTTGGGGGTACGACCCTGCATGTACTCGTCTATGAAGTATTGTACTATCTTGGAGCGGAATCCTTCGCGCTCGTCGGCTACATGGTGTTCTATGCCGAGTCGCTGGGCAACCTCGCGTGCTTCGCTGATGAAGTGGGGGGTACCTTCTGCATTGAGTTGTGAGGCGAGGTCGAATACGCGCATGGTAACACCTATCACCTCGTATCCCTGTTCCTGTAACATGAGGCACGCAGCAGTGCTGTCAATGCCTCCGCTCATGCCCATAAGTACTCGTCGGTTATTCATGACGCAGGTATTTGCTGTCGGTCCAACGATAGATGAGGGGATCACTGCTTACATAGGGGGCTACCTGAATACGATCTTCGGATGAGAGATAATCGGTAGTGGTAAGTGTGCACTTTAACTCGGTATTCTCGGCACACAAATGGTAGGTATGGAAGAAGATATCGAGCTTACTCCATGCCCATGCCGCCGAGTCGCCCTGGTGTGTGGTGCGGAAATCCTCAATGCTCGGCTGGGATATGTACTTTGTGGTCTGCAGAGGTGTCCATTGGTCATCGAAAAAGGCGATGCGGCTATCATTGGCAGTTGCCTTCACGGTGGTAACCATGCAGAGTATGTCGGTACTGTCATTTACGGGCAGTAGCTTCATGGTGATGTCGGTGCTACGGGTGTAGCTTATCTGCAGGAAATCGTCAGTGAGCATGTCCATGCGCGATTTCCCGTCCAAACGATTGGTTACTACGGCCTCCATCTGGGCGTCGTAGAAATCAATGAAATCAAGCCTGTTGTTCTTGGTGAGCAGGGGCATCACCGAGTCGGGCATCGCGGTCAGCCATTGGCGTATGGGGGTGCGGGCTGGGGACTGGAGATGTGCTGCGAACAGTACCAGGAGTAAGTATAGTATGCGTTTCATCAAAAATCTTTAGAAGTATTGCGTTCTCAATCCATAAACATGAGGCATTGCTGCAATGGCATCTTTGAGTTGGCTGATGTCTTCGTGTGAGTGTACAAATACCTCAAAATCTGTTGATACGATGTCGTCTTCGATTGTAGAGTGGAGGTTGCCGAGGCTCAAGCCCATCTTCTCGGATACAAGCGATACGATAGTGAGCAGCAATTGGTCTTGGTTGACCGACTCGACATGGAACTGTACAGGGAAAGACATCTGCTCAAACTCGCGCATGTCGACCTCCTTTTCAATGCTATCACCAGCCTGTGCGGCCATCTCAATGGCTTTGCGGCAATGGCATTGGTGCACCTCGGTGCGCCCGTCGGGGAGGCGGAAGCCGATGACCTCGTCGCCCGAGATGGGTTTGCATATGGGGCATAATACGAGATTACCCTCCTTGCTGGCATGTCTATGCAAGTAGCGGCGTATGCCAGTGCGTGCCTTATAGGTGATGACATGGTCGAGCCATGAAGCATTGATTGACGGAGTGTCGTCTGTACCGATGCGCACGCGGTCTCCCTTCTGTAGCTTAGTCTTCACCGAGCACAATTTGTCATTGATGACGGCAAACTTCATTTGTTCGCCCACCTTGTTGTGTATCTCGAAGGCAAAGTCAATGGCTGTAGACCCTTTGGGGAGTATTACCATCTTGCCTTTCGGAGTGAATACATAGATGTCGTCTTCGTAGAAGGTGGATCGGATGTCCTCCATGAATGCACCGCTCTTGCCTTGTTCGGCGAGTTCTTTCAGTACGCGGCGGAAATTGTCAATCCAGCGCTCTACATTACGCTCGCGTCCTACGAGGCAACCATGATTGGAGATTTCCATCATGTCCGTAGAGGCGATGTGTACCTCCATCCACCGTCCCTCATTACCCATGAGCTTGCAGTGCAGACTACGATAGTTGTTGTCTTTCGGCACATCGAGATAGCTGTTCATGCTGCCGGGCTTCTCGGTATATATGTTTGTGATGAGCGAGTAGATGAACAGTGCCATCTCCTTCTCTGTCATGCCCAGTTCCTTCCAGTTGTCGTAGTTGATGTGCATGATGCGTATGTGCTCCACCTCGCGCAGTGATATGCTGTCTTCCTGCATCTTTGCCCAAATAGAATAGGCCGAGCGTGGCTCGCATGTCACGGTGGCATTGATGCCGCGTAGCGCCAACACCTCGCGTATAGGTTTCATCCATGCCTCTGCCGCTGCTGCATGCTTCTCTACATAGTTTGTGATGTAGCTTTTTGTCTCGTCGTACTCGTTGGGCTGACGGTAGCGGAAGCTGAGATTCTCAAGCTCCGTTTTTACCTTATACAATCCCAAGCGATGCGCTAAAGGTGCGTAGAAGTAATCGGTCTCTGAAGCAATCTTCAGTTGCTTGTGTGGAAGCATTGACTTCAGTGTACGCATGTTGTGCAGGCGGTCGGCAAGCTTGAGTAGCAAGGCGCGTATATCATACTGCATGGATTGCAGCATCTGCTTGTAGTTGTCTACCTGCAGTGAAGTCTCGTAGCGTTTTTTCTTCTTCTTTGTTACCACTTTGACTATTGTGGCTACATCATCGCCAAACATCTCTCGTATCTCCTTCACTGTGTGGTCGGTGTCTTCCACTACATCGTGTAGTAATGCAGCGCAGATTGGTTCGGCGCCCAGGCCAATCTCGTTGGCCACGATCATGGCCACTGCTATGGGGTGGAGTATGTAGGGCTCTCCGCTCTTGCGGCGTTGCGGGCGGTGTGCCTCTTCGGCTAGTGCATAGGCGCGGTGCACACTTTCAATCTCTTCCTTACTCAAACCTCGGTTTGCTACACTGGCAAAGAGTTCATCTCTTGCCTCTGTCACCATCTGTTCGTAGTCTATCATAGTCGTTATGTTAAGAAGACGAAGACAAAAGTAGTATTTATTTCTTTAAGAATCTTACGATATGCCGAAAAAGTTATTTTCTGCGCTGCTCATAGAAGGTGATGCGTCGTGTCAGCTCTTGCTGGGCAGCCTGCAATTCGGTGCTGGCCTTGAGTGCCGATGCGAGATCGGCTACCTGCGCAAGTGCTTGTGCATCGGTTTTAGCAAAGGGGATCTGTGCTTTGCGCTCTCCGATGAGTGTGGCCGTAATGGTTGTATGTGCACCCACGAAGTGAGCAACTTCGGGGGTGGCGGCAAAGTCGGTACGCTCGGTGCGTCCAGTGGCATCGCTCATGATGTAGGGCTCGGCAGTAGCAGGCAAGTCTACATAGCTTCCGTCGGGTGCTGTGAAACGCAAAGTGTGCGCCCCAATAGCACGGCCGCGATAGAAGGCGGTGATGGTGAATACTCCCCGCTCATCGGTTTGCGGACGCAGATAGCTCTTGTCTACATTCTTTTCGGTACGATGGCGAGAGGCGTAGTAGGTACCTATATCTTGATAGCGCACATCCTTGTCAAAATAGAGTGTAGCGGCTAGCGTAGTGGCCTTTTCTTGTGCTATAGCCAACAGACTATCAGTGTAGCATTTGCTGGTGTTGGCCTCGGCAAGCTCCACCTCGATGAGTAGCGCTTGGGCTTGAGAGCGCGTGTCGAATGCTTTGGGGTATAGCTGTTTGATGCTATCTATTTGTAGCTTGGCCAAGGCATATTGGTTATTGGCATAGGACTGCTGTGCGCGGTCGAGGTAGGGCTTGGCAAGCTTCTCTACATCTTCGGCGCAGTTGGCCAAAGTAAAACCTATGGCAAGGGTGAGGATAAAGTGGCGTATCTTCATATTTGTAATTTTTCTGATGTAAAAGTACTACTATTCTTTCATATATTAATATATAAGGGCGAAAAAAGTGAAAAGGTAGGGGTGTGAGAGGGATAAAATAGTTTTTTTTGAGTAACTTCGCAGTTCAAATAGATAACGGAAACGATCACGAATACGAAAGCCGCCATTCATGGATGTTACGAAGCTTGATCTTCGCTTTCGTCTTTGTGAGACTAAAAGATTAAACTCGAAATGCGACATATATCACCCGAGGAACTGAAGAGGATGTTCGACACGAAGCTCTTTCATCTCATTGGCGATACGGCCGATGAGTTGGGGCTTGAATGCTATGCTGTAGGCGGCTATGTGCGCGACCTTTATCTGGAGCGCCCGTCAAAGGATATTGATGTGGTGGTTGTGGGTAGTGGTATCAAAATTGCCGAGGCGCTACGCAAAAAGTTGGGGCGCGGTGCTCATGTGAATATCTTTCGCAACTTTGGTACGGCACAGCTCAAATGGCGCGATATGGAGGTCGAGTTCGTTGGTGCTCGTAAGGAGTCGTACACACACGACTCACGCAAACCCATCGTTGAGGATGGTACTTTGGAGGATGACCAGAATCGTCGCGACTTTACTATCAATGCTTTGGCTGTGTGTCTTAATGCCGCACACTTTGGTGAACTTACCGACCCCTTCGATGGATTGCTCGACATGGAGGACCGCCTCATCTGTACACCGCTCGATCCCGATGTTACCTTCAGTGACGACCCTCTGCGTATGATGCGTTGCATACGCTTTGCTACGCAGCTCAACTTTTATATCGAAGAAGAGACCTTCGAGTCGCTTACTCGCAATGTTGAGCGCATCAAAATCATTTCCAAGGAGCGTATCATCGACGAGCTGAACAAGATTATTGCTTCGCCCATCCCCTCAAAGGGCTTCGTAGAACTCGACCGCTGTGGTCTGCTCCCTCTCATCTTCCCCGAGCTGGCTGCTTTGCAGGGCGTAGAGGCGGTGAATGGTCGCAAGCATAAAGATAATTTCTATCATACCCTTGAGGTGTTGGATAATATTGCTCGTCAGACCGACAATTTATGGTTGCGCTGGGCTGCTTTGTTGCATGATATAGGCAAACCTCGCACCAAGCGCTGGGATCAGCGTTTGGGGTGGACATTCCATAATCATAACTTCATTGGTGAGAAGATGATACCTACCATCTTCCGCAATATGAAGCTTCCCATGAATGAGAAGATGAAGTATGTGCAGAAACTTGTGGGCTTGCACATGCGTCCCATCGTTATTGCTGATGAGGAGGTAACCGATAGTGCCGTACGCCGCTTGCTCTTTGAGGCGGGCGACGATATTGACGATCTGATGATGTTGTGTGAGGCCGATATCACCTCAAAGAATGAGATACGCAAGCAGCGCTTCCTTGATAATTTCCGCCTCGTGCGCGTAAAGCTCAAGGATCTTGAGGAGCGCGACCGCATACGCAATTTCCAACCCCCTGTCGATGGTGATGAAATCATGCGTACCTTCGGTCTTACTCCCTGTGCCGAAGTGGGTGCTCTCAAGAGTAGCATCAAAGACGCTATCCTTGACGGCATCATCCCCAATGAGCACGATGCCGCTTACGAGTACATGATGAAGAAGGCAAAGGAGATGGGATTGAATCCAATTGAAAGTTAGAGGCTTTACCTCACCCCCTCCCTGGAAGAGGGAACTCGTCATCGCGAAAGAAAAATGATAGCAAGAATCGAGTAATTAATGTTCTTAAACAACCATCTGATAGGCTTGCTAAATGCTAAACAAAAATGCTCATCAGTTCATAGCTCTCTTTGTATAACTTTCATTTTTCAACTTTTAATTTTCAATTTGCACCATGCTTCATCATCTCATCGCTCAAGGCGAACACCAGCAGCAGGATTTCAAATATGAGATCTCCGATGTGCGCAAGATTGCGCGCACTCTCTCGGCGTTTGCCAACACTGATGGGGGGCGCTTGCTCATTGGCGTGAAGGACAATGGTAAGATTGCTGGTGTGCGTAGCGATGAAGAGATATACATGGTAGAGGCGGCTGCAGCACTCTATTGCGTACCTCCCGTAGCTTGTCATATGAGTGTGCATCGTGTCGAGGGTAGGGGCGTAGTGATTGCAGAGGTAGAGCCATCAGCCGAGCGGCCCGTGCGTGCTCGCCTTGATGATGATAGTCTATGTGCCTATATGCGTATTGCTGATGAGAATATTGTAGCTTCTCCCGTGCAGATGGCGCTATGGCGAGAGGCGGATAGAGAGCGCTCTACAATGATGTCCTTTACTGCCCGCGAGCAATTGTTGCTCAAACTATTGGCTGACTCTCCCGAGCCTCTCACGCTAAACCGTTTTGCTAGATTGGGGCGTTTGCCGCGCTACCGTGCTGTGCAGCAGTTGGCTCTTTTTATACGATTCGGGTTGGTCGAGCAGCAGTTTGTTGATCATACCTTTGTGTATGTGGCGGTGTGATAGCAAGATGGTTTGATTATTTTGATTATAGAAATAACAAAGGGAATAATATAGCAGTTTACCTATTTTTACGATTCTCCTCCTAAGGTAGGCCGAGGCTAATACTCCGCGTCGGTCCCTCACTCGGTACAGCTTGGCATCTAGCCAACCCTCTAAAGACCTTGCCACGCCCCTACATTAGGGGGACAATCCTTGGCTCAGGGTAAACTCCTATATTATTACCATAACAAAAGAGGCCCAATCAATGATTAGACCTCTTTTATTTGTTTTTGCTTAGCAAATATTATGCCTCGGCGGGGATGATAGAAACGAAGCTCTTGTCGTTACGACCTTTTCTGAACTGTACAGTACCATCAACGAGTGCGTAGAGTGTGTGGTCAGAACCCATACCCATGTTCTCACCGGGATGATGTACTGTGCCTCTCTGACGAACGATGATGTTACCGGCCTTACATACCTGACCACCGAAAATCTTTACACCAAGTCGCTTGCTAGCTGATTCGCGACCGTTCTTTGAACTACCTACACCTTTTTTATGTGCCATGATGTTTTGTTTTTAAGGGTTAAGCAATAACTTCTTTAACAACAATCTCAGAGAACTGCTGACGGTGACCGTTCAACTTACGATAACCTTTTCTTCTCTTCTTGTGGAATACAAGCACCTTCTCGCCCTTTACGAGCTCGCTCTTAACCTCGGCAACAACCTTTGCGCCTTCTACGGTGGGAGCACCTACAGTGATTGCACCATCTTTCTCTACCAAGAGAACCTTCTCGAATTCAACCGTTGCACCATTCTCAACGTTTTGAATGTGGTGAACAAACAATTTCTTGCCAGCCTCGGCCTTGAACTGCTGTCCGTTAATTTCTACAATTGCGTACATTAAA
>JAFYMV010000098.1 GCA_017548225.1 Bacteroidaceae bacterium
ATCAGAAGAACTTCACCTCTTCGCCAAGGATGTCGCTCAATAGGAGATTGGCGAGGCGGCTGGTGCCGAGGCGGAAGAGTTCGTTGGTGAGCCACTCCTTGCCGAGCACCTCTTTCACGATGGTGTAGTATATGAGTGCATCGTTCACGCTATTGATGCCACCGGCGGGCTTGAAGCCTACCTTGCGACCTGTCTTATCATGGTATGCCTTGATGGCCTGACACATCACATACGCTGCTTCGGGAGTAGCGGCAGGCTCTTGCTTGCCGGTAGAGGTCTTGATGAAGTCGGCACCGCTATACATAGCGAGGATAGAGGCTTTCCAAATGTTGTCGGCAGACTTCAAGGCACCAGTCTCAAGAATCACTTTCAGGTGACGGTCACCACAGATAGACTTGATTTCCTCTATTTCATCGCACATGCCTTCATAGTCGCCAACGAGGAACTTGCCTACGGGAATGACAATATCAATCTCGGTGGCGCCATCGGCGAGGGCAAGGGCAGTCTCGGCCACTTTCACCTCGGTGAAGGTCTGCGATGAGGGGAATCCGCCCGATACGCAAGCGATGTTCACCGACTCTACCTCGAGCGACTGGCTCACAATCTTGGCAAAGTTAGGATATACGCAAATGGCTGCTACGCCCTTGAGGTCGGGGTACTCGTTGTCAAAGTCGTTGACGCGCTCGGTAAACTTCAACACACTCTCTTCGCTATCCTCGGTCTTGAGGGTAGTGAGGTCGAGGCAGTTGAAGATTTGCTTCTTCACCTCTACGGTATCGTTTTCGGCCACATATTTCTCGACAATCTGGGCGGTTCTTGACTTTACTTGCTCATCGGTGAGAGGTGTGGGATAGAGGTCCAGGGCGTTGTTATACTTGCTGGTCTCTTCGGTGTCGTGATAGTGTTCCATATTCCTTATTTATTATATTGACTATTTACTATTCAGTTTATCATTATTCAGGTGTCGCGTGCTGTCGCGCTTGGTCTTCTTCTCTATGGTGCGGCGCCATGCTTCGGTGAGGTCTACTCCCGTCTGGTTGGCCATGCATACGAGCACCCACAACACATCGGCCATTTCTTCGGCAAGGTTAGGCTCCTCGCCCGCTTTGAACGACTGCTCGCCATAGGTGCGAGCCATCACCCTCGCCAGCTCGCCCACCTCTTCGGTGAGTATGGCCATGTTGGTCAGTTCGTTGAAGTAGCGTACTCCGTAGGTGCGTATCCACTCATCGGCCTGTTGTTGCACTTCGGCAAGCGTAATGGTGTCGTTGGTCATAGATGAAGTCTGTTTTAGTGTTACAAAAATACGGTTTTCAGCATAATAATGCAAGTGAATGATGGTTTTTCAGTTCTCCGTATACCGCGAAGTAATGTCCCCAGCGCATGGTGGTAAGTCCCCTCCCCTATTGATGATGCAAAGGGAACTATCACAAGTGCGAAAAAACTTTTTCATAGGTGTGATAATTTTTGCTCGCAGGTGCGTTTTTTTTTCTGGCAGAACAAAAGAAAATAAGCGATGATTACAGATTACGATTACAGTAAATTAGCTCTACCACCCTTTTTAGCTTGCTGACGAAGATGTATATATAAGGGCACAGAATAACTGTAATCTGTAATCGTTGAAAAACTCTATATAAATATTGTTTATTACATTTCCTTGCTGTACCTTTGCAACGATGAGTTTGGAAAGAACTTGTTAGGACATTTGAAAATTTTGCTCAATCGCCTCTGAATCACCACCTCGGAAAAATGAACGGGCAAATAAATTGCAAACATTGGGTAGTGTGCTTAACTGCGCAGGCTACTCGCATAGTTTGTAATTGGTTTGTGGTGAACCATGAGGCGTATGACGAAAGTCTGCGCTTTTTTAGAAGCCATACTTTCAAGCAAGTTAAGACTACATTATTGTATAAATATTAAACAACAAAAGTATGAAAACGAAGAAATCTATTTGCATGCTTGTATTGGCATCATGTATTGGATCAGCTACATTGACCTCTTGTGGCACACTGTTCACTCCCACCAAACAAAGCATTACTTTCTCAGGCAATAGCCATGCTACCATTTATGATAATGGAAGAGTGATTGCACGCACTGGTGATGATGGCATGGGTACAGCAAAGGTGAGCAAGAGCCTGTCAGATAAAACTTTAATCGTAAAGAAAGAGGGATACAAACCTACTTCTGTAGAACTTGAAGCCACACTAAACCCCGTATCTATCCTCAATCTTACCAATGTTTTTGGTTGGGCTATTGACTTGGCTACAGGCAAATGCTGCCGTTGGGATACTGAGTTTGTAGAGTTCGAAATGGAAGTGCAACAATAAAATATATTGCGTAATACTAAGGGAAACGGCAAGGTCATTCGACTTTGCCGTTTTCTTTTATTTCTCCCCCTGCTTGCACTTTGGGCAGAGGCCTTTCATTACTAGATTGATTTCGTTTACCTCGTAGCCTGCGGGGTGAGGTATCACCGCCATGTCAATATCTTTGATGCAGAAGGTTTCGCCGCATGAGGTGCAAGTAAAGTGTATGTGCGGGGTATGGTGATGATGGTGGTGGCAGTCGCAACGGCAGAAGAGCTTGGAGCCACTACCATTATCAATCTCGTGTAGCAGCTTGTGCTCTACGAAAATCATCAGAGTGCGGAAGAGCGTAGAGCGGTCGATGGTCACCATGCGACGCTCCATATCGGCAAGTGTGAAGGCGCGGTCATGATCGATGATCTCCTTCAACACCATGAGTCGAATGGCGGTAGGTCGTATGCCCGACTCTTGTAATATGTGCTCTGCCTGATTCATGGGTGCGAAGATACAAATAAGCGAGCGAATAACAATACCTATATTCAAAAAATCCCCGAAGCATCCAAAGTTATCCACAAAAACCCTGTTGACAACGGTGGAAAACTGTGGAAAAATAATTGATAAAAAACGGCTAAAAAATTTGGAGAATCCAGGAGCGCCAAGACTTATACAGCATTTTGAAAGTACCAAAAAAGTTAGCTCTTTTTTAATAATGACTTTTCAGCATCAATTTTCACAGGTTTTAGCACAATTATTAAGGGCTAATTTATCAACCTTGTCCGTTATGAACAGAGTGTGGATAACTTTCGCATGAGCACTGATTTTCAATCCTCAACGCTATTTTAGAATTGTGGATAACCTGTTCATACCGCAAAACCTAATGTGGGGTACGATATATGCAAATTTGAGAGCAATTTTTTATGCACAGTTTCCACAGGCTATCACCATACACATAAAGTTTTTTTTAGAGAAATAAAAAAGAAGAAATATAATAAAGTTATGTTGAAATCGAGATGGACAGCCAAAGCTATCGACTGCATGCTTGATCTGTCATCGAAGTTGGTAAAGTAATCTCCTACTCCTATATATATATGGGGGTAGTGCCTCTTGCCATGTTAAGTTTAAGCAAAGCATCTCGCAGGGTATTTAGTTAGGCTTCAGTCTGGAAATCTTCAAATAAATTTGATATTTCGCTTGCCTTACACTACCTTTGCCAACGATGACAAAGAGAGATACAGATATTGCCTATTTCCTCTCGTTCTGCATTGAGCAGTACAAGCAGCATATATCCACATCGGGTAGCGATGTGATGGCGCTCTTTGTTCAATATGGTGTAGATCAATATTTGGTGAATAACTTTGATATCCTTCACACACAAATTTATCAGTGGCTTATGGAAGAGATTGATGAGTTTAACAAACAAGCAAAGGAGAGCAATGTATGAAACTATATCACTGAA
>JAFYMV010000099.1 GCA_017548225.1 Bacteroidaceae bacterium
CGATGGCCTTGCCCTTCGGCTCTGCCACCTTTGTCTCTTGCGCCTGTGCTGTGATTCCCACGCAAGCCACGAGGCTTGCCACGATAAACTTCATCTTTTTCATACTTTCTTTTTGTTTTGTGTTAAACTTTTCAGTTTCGTTAATCACTAAATTCTCTTTTCTCTATCTGATCAGATGCGTTGTCTTAATTTTTCGAGTGCAAAGGTAGAGGGACAATGTTTCATGATTATTACAAAGTTGTTAAGTGAATGTAAAATGCAGAATAGAGGTATGCAATTACTCATCGCGCTTACCAAAAGATTGCGCAACGACTTCATTTGTCAAACTTTTTCGCAGGCTTGACAAAATATTATCACTATAGTGACAAAAAATTATCATAGGTACGATAAACTTTTGTCGAACCTGTGATAATTTAATTTCAAAGGCTCTAAACTCCAGTTTGCCTATACCCAAACTCTAATTTGGACAAAGAGAAACTCCAGTTTGGACAAAGGAAATTTAAGAACTAAAGTCATCTATAGTATAGAATTAACTATTCAAAATAAATGTCTGCCTTTGATAAAATCGAAGATACTCTCGCTCGCTGTAAAATATTCAAGTAAACTTGATATTATTTTGCTCGCTTATTAGTATCTTTGTAGTAATACAATGAATATAGCAATCTTTGTGTATTTTAAGGACTAACTTCTATGCAAGCAGGCGAATCAATCATACTATACACCTCTGAGGACGGACGCAGCAGTGTCACCCTTTATGCCCGAGACGGCTCCGTTTGGCTTAACCAATTGCAGATGGCTGAACTTTTTGCCACCTCGAAGCCAAATATCAGTATGCATATAAACAATATACTGAAAGAGAAAGAGTTGAATAAAGATTCAGTTATTAAGGAATACTTAACAACTGCCTCTGACGGTAAGAAATACAAGGTAGTATTCTATTCTTTAGAGATGATTATGGCTGTAGGCTTCCGCGTTCGTTCGGTACGTGGAGTCCAGTTCCGCCAGTGGGCAAATCGCCACCTTGTCGAGTACCTGCAGAAAGGCTTCGTTATGGATGTGGAGAGATTGAAGAATCCCGATGGCCGTCCCGACTATTTCGATGAACTGTTAGCGCAAATCCGAGACATTCGTGCTTCAGAGAAGCGATTCTACCAGAAGGTACGCGATCTCTTTAGACTCAGTGTTGACTATGATGCTACGGATAAGGCCACACAGATGTTCTATGCCAATACACAGAACAAACTGCTTTACGCCGTGACTGGGAAGACTGCAGCCGAGATTATCTGCAATCGCGCTAATGCCGAACTCCCCAACATGGGACTGACAGCCTGGAAGGGCTCTATTGTACGCAAACAAGATGTAATCGTTGCCAAAAACTATCTGACATACGACGAACTTGATTCGCTTAACCGACTTGTTGTCATCTTCCTCGAAACAGCAGAATTTCGCGCCAAGAATCGTCAAAACCTCACAATGGATTTCTGGCGCGAGAATGTGGATAAGATACTTGTTTCAAACGAACAGCCACTGCTTGTTGGCAATGGTTCTATCAGCAATAAGCGAGCAGAAGAATTTGCGGAACATACCTACGATGACTTCCACGCTCGTCGCAAGCAACTTGATGTCAAGCGAGCCGATGAGGAAGACATGCATGAACTATTGGAATTAGAAAAGGAACTAAAGCGAAGATAAACAATAGATACGAATGCTTTGCTATTCCAATGTTTCTTTCGATACTTTTGCAGAAGTAAAACAAGTATTAGTACTAATAATAGATGTATTGTAGAATATAAAAAAGATTCCAAATAATAGATTTATGGATTTGATAGAACATACATTTACGATACAATGGATAGGACCAATGAATTATGAAGAATACAAGTCGTATATACGTAATCAAGAAACACTATCCTCTGATTTATTTAATCTCTACTATTTCGAAGCAAGAAAAGATGGAAGATGTAACTGGTCTAAATATGTAGGGATTCATAAGCAGAACGATGGAATAGATAAACGCTTAAATACTTCACATGAGCATTTAGGGACATTTATCAAGGCAGAGGCTAAACATATGAGAATATGGATAGGCAGTTTCGCAAATATTAAAGATCAAAAAACGGAGAATGTTGATATTGTAGAAACACTATTGATAAAAGCATATCCATCATTACTCAATGTAAAAAAGAAACGCTCATTACCCCAAAACTCCATTTGTATTATCAATACATATTACACCACATCAGAAGATGTTGTAAAAAAGAAATCTGATAAGCCATCAGTATTTGACGATGTGCTAATCTACTTAGAAGAGTCTGAGTGTTTTATGCATGGAAATTTAACAAAAATGAGAGGGCTATAAATTTAGAATGTCATCCCAAGGAATAATAATTCTGTAACGGCCGACGTATCATCTTTCGTTATGAAAGTTTGGTATACAATGAGATAAAACACATAGTCACTACGAGAACGAGTTCTTCACACAGAATAGAATCTGCATCCACAGAAGGCTTTCGAAAAATAGGCGCAGGCGTACTTCGAAGGTCTTTTGTGGATTTATACTTCAACAACCCTTATTCGTTACTTTTCCTTGGTGCTGCAAGATGTTACATTTTTATTAAATCTTACCGAGCACGTTCGCTGAGTCGTGATTTCTCCCTATCTTCGCGGCAGAATATAAGATAACTATGGCCGAACGCATATTGATAGTAGACGATGAAGAGACCCTGTGCGAGGTGCTCAAACTGAATCTTGAGAACGAAGGGTACGATGTGGATATTGCCTTCAGTGCCGAGCAGGCATTGGCGCTCGACCTGCAGAGCTATGCGCTGGTATTGCTCGACATAATGATGGGCGAGATCAGTGGCATCAAGATGGCCAAGATGCTCAAGGCCGATGTCAGTACGGCTGGCATACCCATCATCTTCACCACAGCACGCGACACGGAGGATGACATGGTGATGGGACTCAACATCGGAGCCGATGACTACATCATGAAGCCTTACACCGTGCGCAATGTGATAGCACGAGTGAAGAGTGTACTGCGTCGCACCTCGGGGCAGAAGAGCATAAACGCTCCCGTGGCGGCACCCGAAGTGTTGCAGGTGGAGGGGTTGCGACTCGACATGGAGTTTAAGCGTTGCACGGTAGACGGCAATGAAGTGAAGTTGGCCAAGAAGGAGTTTGAACTATTGGCCTACCTTATCAAGCACCGCGGTAAGATATGCTCGCGCGAACAGATCTTGAGTCGTGTGTGGAGCGACGAGGTGGTGGTGCTCGACCGCACCATTGATGTCAACATCACCCGCCTGCGCTCGAAGATTGGAGTGTACGGTTCATATATTGTTACACGTTCAGGTTTTGGCTATGGCTTCCGCGACTAAGCAATCATATCACAAGCAACTCTTTGCCATCCTTATTGCCTGCTTGTGGGCTATCATTTTGTGCTTCATCGTCTTCCAGTATGTGAGGGAGAAGCAGTATAAGACTCACTTTGTGAATGCCCAATTGCAGCTCTACAACAGTCATCTGCTAGGGATTTTTGAAGAGGGATTACCCTACGAGGAGTGCATCGCAACGCATGCACAGCCCTTCGAGGAGTTGCGCGTGTCTATCATTGACCTCTCGGGAATGGTGTTGTATGACAATATGCTGTCGCCCGACTCGCTTGACAATCACCGCCATCGTCCCGAGGTGGCAGAGGCACTGCACAAGGGGGAGGGCTACCACATCGGGAGGCAGTCGGCAAGTGATGGACGCGAATACTTCTACTCGGCCACACGAGGCGAGCATGGCATCGTGCGCACGGCCATACCCTATACTGCCACCTTGCGCAGCCTGCTTGAAGCAGACTGGACATTCCTCATCGTGATGATATCTGTAAGCCTCGTGTTCAGCGTGCTGGCCTACTTCATCACCCAACGCATAGGCAAGAGTTTTGAACGCATCAATGAGATGGAAGCCGAGCAGGAGAAGACACGGCTGAAACGCCAGCTCACCAACAACATCAACCACGAACTGAAGACCCCAGTGGCATCGATGCAAGTGTGCCTCGAAACGCTGCTCTCGGGCATCAACCTCAGCGAAGAGAAGCGGCAAGAGCTTATCGAGCGCTGCTATGCCAACACCGGTCGACTGCGCCGACTGCTCGAAGATGTATCGCTCATCACACGCATGGAGGATGGCAGTCAGCTCATCGGCAAGGAACCTGTCTGCATCAACAATATCATTCATGAGATTGATTGCGAACTGGCCGTTATGCCCCGTGAAGAGCGCCTCACGCTGCATACTGACGTACCCGAACAGGTGGTTGTAGAAGGCAACCTTTCGCTCATCGGCTCCATCTTCCGCAACCTCACGGAGAATGCCATTGCCTACTCGGGCGGAAAGAATATCTATATTGCCTTGATTCAGAACAATGACAACCAGTGCTGCATCCGCTTCGAGGATGATGGCTGCGGAGTGAAGGAGCACCAGCTCTCGCGCCTCTTCGAGCGCTTCTATCGCGTGGACAAAGGCCGCTCACGCCAAATGGGTGGCACAGGTCTCGGCCTCGCCATCGTGAAGCATGCCGTGCAGTTCCATGGTGGCACTATCTCCGTAACCAACCGCCCCGGTGGCGGCTTGCGCTTCGACTTCTCGCTGAAGAAATAAGCTCTCTTGCAAGATATGCACACATGCATCTACCTGAAGGTGGGGACAGGGGATGGGGACAATTAGTTGCGTACCTCGCACCACCACTTCACACAA
>JAFYMV010000100.1 GCA_017548225.1 Bacteroidaceae bacterium
CCTCAGCGGTTTCACAGCTAAGTTGGCTGGTACAGAGCGTGGTATTACAGAGCCTACTCCAACATTCTCAGCTTGCTTCGGTGCTGCATTCTTGAGCTTGCACCCCACAAAGTATGGTGAGGAGTTGGTTAAGAAGATGGAGGCTAACGGTGCTACTGCATACCTCGTTAACACAGGTTGGAACGGTACCGGTAAGCGTATCTCTATCAAGGATACTCGTGGTATCATTGACGCTATCCTTGATGGTTCTATCGACAAGGCTCCCACAAAGGTTATTCCTTTCTTCGACTTCGTAGTTCCCACAGAGCTTCCTGGTGTTGACACCAACATCCTCGATCCTCGTGACACTTACGAGTGCGCATGCCAGTGGGAAGAGAAGGCTAAGGACCTCGCTGCTCGTTTCATCAAGAACTTTGCTAAGTTCACAGGTAACGAGGCTGGTAAGGCTCTCGTAGCTGCTGGTCCCCAGCTCTAATAAATAATGGAGTAAATCCACTATAAGCAGACAAGGGCAGCTTGTGAAACAAGTTGCCCTTGTTCTTTTGTTATAAACACGATTTTTTAAGATACAACCGACATAGATGAGTAGAATATTCCGATATATTGCTGTTGTCCTGTACATCCTTGTGGCTGCATACGGGTGTATAAGTTCGTGGCAGTATTACGATGCTCGCTTCTTCCTTTACTTTACCAACTTGGGCAATCTCTATTGCCTAGCGTTGATGATTAATGAACTGGTGCGTCTCGTGCGCCGAAAGTCCATCTCTCTGCCATTGATGCAATGGGAGTTTGGCGGACTCATCACCATCCTCGTCATCGGTGCTGTATACAATCTTCTTTTGGGCAATCCCTGTACTGCAGACTACTGGAACAACAAGCCCAGCGTATGCCTGCACCTTATCACTCCCATCCTTTATGCCATCTATTTCTTTAGCACCCGCCCTGTGCGCAAGGTTACGGTAGGTGGTATCCAATGTAGCATATTCCTTCCCTATCTATATATTGCCTTCATCTATACTCGCCACCTTATCACTGGCGACCAATGGTTTCCTTACTTCTTTCTCGACATCAATCGTATCGGGTGGGGTGGGGCATTCTGCTGGATTATAGGCCTTACGGCAGTGTTTGTCCTTACAGGAATCATCTTCATCTACTTGGGCAAACGAAAAACAAGAAAGTCCAAACTTTAACCTCTCATACATGAAAAAGCTACTATTATTTGCAGCGCTCATCAGTGGCGCACTCTTGACACAAGCACAAGACATTTTTACCGAACTCCCTGACCACCGAACTCCCGCAGCACAGGAGTGGAAAGGGGTAAAAGGCATACATGCTGCATGGGGCACGAGCGATGTACGCTATGCATGGCATACATTGCCTCAACGCGATGAGCTGAAGAATAAAGAGACGCTGACTGCATGGCGTGGCGAGCGTGTGAGCACACAGGCCGTCATCTATAGCAGCGAGGCTACCGATAGCCTTA
Organism: Bacteroidaceae bacterium; assembly: GCA_017548225.1. GTDB lineage: Bacteria > Bacteroidota > Bacteroidia > Bacteroidales > Bacteroidaceae > UBA1189. The sequence goes on from JAFYMV010000100.1 coordinate 1,484, forward strand.
CCCTGCAGTTTACCCCCTTCAAGAATGGTCGCCATACGCTACCCGCAGAAGCAGTGAAAGCAGCTTTCGTACGCTATGTGAAGACCGACTCGTGGAGCACTCCTGATGGATATGGTGCAGGCTGTGGCTATCGTCCCGACCATACCCGATACGACTCGGCTATGGTGGCTGATATGATAGATCCACACGCAGAGGCATTGGCGTTAGAGGCTATGAGCACCCGTTCGGTGTGGGTAAGCTGCCAAGTGCCTACCGATGCTGTTCCTGGCACCTATGCTGGCTCGCTCTGCATCAAAGAGGGTGAGCGTACTGTGGCTAAACTCCCTATATATGTAAAGGTGTCAGCGCGTACACTGCCTGCACCGCAGGACTGGAAATTCCACCTCGACCTTTGGCAGAATCCCTTCGCCGAGGCTCGCTACTACAACACTCCCCTTTGGAGCGATGCGCACCTTGCTGCCATGCGCCCCTCAATGGAGATGCTCGCAGTAGCTGGACAGAAGGTAATCACCGCTAGCATCATGCATAAGCCTTGGAACGGACAGACTGAGGATCACTTTGATTCTATGGTAACATGGATCAAGAAACTTGATGGCACATGGGAATTTGGCTTTGATGTCTTTGATCGCTGGATAGAGTTTATGATGAGTTGCGGTATCGACAAGCAAATAAACTGCTTTTCAATGATACCTTGGGCACTCAGTTTCCCCTACTATGATGTGGCTACTAACCGTATGCAGGTGTTGCGCGCAGCACCTGGCGATGCCGCCTACGAAGAGATGTGGGTAGCTATGCTCAAGGCCTTTTCACAGCATTTGCGTGAGAAGGGCTGGTTTGACATTACCACCATCGCTATGGACGAACGCCCCATGCATGCCATGCAAAAAGCAATGGCTGTCATCCGTAAGGCTGACCCCGAGTTCAAGGTTTCGCTTGCAGGCAACTGGCATCCCGAGATTGAGGCCGACCTCTACGACTATTGCATCGCTCTTGACCAGGCGGAACTGCTCCCTGAAGAAGTCTTTGCACGCCGCAAGGCCGAAGGCAAGAAGACAACCATCTATACCTGCTGCTCTACGCATAAGCCCAATACCTTCACCTTCTCTGTACCTGCCGAGGGTGCATGGTATGGTTTCTATGTGGCACAAACGAGCTACGACGGTTACTTGCGCTGGGCATATAACAGTTGGGTAAAGCAGCCGCTTCACGACACCCGCTTCCGCCAATGGCCTGCAGGCGATACCTATATGGTATATCCCTATGGCCGCAGTTCGGTGCGCTTCGAAAAGCTCATCGAAGGCATACAGGCTTTCGAAAAGGTGCGTATCTTGCGTGAGGAGTTTACAGCTACCAATAACACCCAAAAGCTGGCCGAGCTGAATGCACTGTTAGCGCTATTTGGCTACGACAGCCAGTATAGTGAGGACTTCTCCTTGCTCATCCAGCAAGGGCAAAAGGGCTTGAATGCATTGGAAAAATAAGGCGTCCTACATCAAGAGTTTTTCTTCCTGTTTCTCGGGTGATGCTCTATAATTTCGGAGCGTAAGCGCTGGGCATCAATGTGTGTGTAGATTTCGGTGGTACCGATATCTTCGTGCCCTAGCATGCTTTGTATTACGCGTAGGTTGGCTCCCCCTTCGAGCAGGTGCGTGGCAAAAGAGTGGCGGAAGGTGTGCGGACTGATTGTTTTCTTGAGTCCCACCTGTTCGGCCAACTCCTTGATGATGTGGAACATCGTGATGCGCGACATCTTCTTCTTGAAATGTGCGCTAACGAAGAGGTAGTCCTCATGGCCGGGCTTGATATCAATGTTGGCACGGTCGGTAAGGTAGCCCATAATCTCCGCTATGGCCCGCTCCGAAATGGGCACCAGACGCTGCTTGCTTCCCTTGCCTTCGACCTTGATGAAACCCTCTTTGAGATACAGGTCTGACAGCTTGAGATTACACGCCTCCGATACACGCAGTCCGCAGCTATACATCGTCTCTATGATAGCCCTGTTGCGCTGTCCTTCGCGTTTGTCGAGGTTGATGCCGTTGATGAGCATATCAATCTCTTGTATGCTCAATACCTCGGGCAGTTTCACTCCAATCTTGGGAGCCTCAAGCAGCAAGGTGGGGTCGGCCTTGATATGTCCATCCAGCACGAGATATTGGTAGAACGAACGGATTCCCGAGAGTATGCGGGCCTGTGAGCGTGCACGCACCTTGTCGTGCAGTGTACCCAAGAAATCTTCGAGATCCTCTAACTTTACATTCAATGGATGTATATCTTTCTTTTCAAGGTACTCAAAGAGTTTTTCCACATCGTGGATATAGGCATCAAGGGTATTGGTAGAGAGAGCCTTTTCAAGCAACAAGTATTGCTTGAACTTCAGGGTTAAACGATTATTCTCTATTTGAACGCCCTCTCTCATGGTCAGGATTATGATGAGCAAAGGTAAACAAAAACATTCATTGCGCAAAACGGCACATGAAATCTAATAGTTTCTTGGGTTATACAAAAACAATTTTTACCTTTGTACCAATCGATGCGGATATGCATGGACGATAATATTTGTAAGAACATTTTAACCGTTACCACACATCATGGGAAAGATATTAGAAGGAAAGGTGGCACTTATCACCGGTGCTTCACGAGGAATAGGCAAGGCCATCGCCTTGCGTTTTGCAGCTGAAGGTGCAGCCATTGCATTTACACATGTTACTCCGAGCGCAGCTGCCGAGCAGACCGAGCAGGAGATTGTCTCAATGGGAGTAAAGGTGAAGAAATACATTGCCGATGCAGCCGATTATGCCACAACGGAAGCGCTTGTATCGGAGGTGGCAAAGGAGTTTGGTCGTATTGACATCCTCGTAAACAATGCCGGTATCACGCGCGACGGACTGCTGATGCGTATGAGCGAACAGCAATGGGATGAGGTGATCTCTGCCAACCTGAAGTCAGCCTTCAATTTCTGCCGTGCCTGCACTCCTCTCATGATGCGTCAGCGTAGCGGAAGCATCATCAATATGTCATCAGTAGTAGGTGTGCACGGCAATGCTGGACAATGCAACTACTCCGCCTCAAAGGCTGGAATCATTGGCTTGACCAAGAGCATCGCTGCCGAACTGGGCTCACGCGGTGTACGCGCCAATGTCATTGCCCCAGGATTCATCAATACCGACATGACAAGCAAGCTCAGCGAGGAGTTGCGCGCTGAGTGGGCCAAGCAGATTCCTCTGCGCCGTGCAGGCGAGGGTGGGGATGTAGCTGGAACTGCCCTCTTCTTTGCATCCGACCTTTCGGCCTATGTTACTGGACAGGTATTGCAGGTCGATGGCGGTATGGCCATGTAGTGCAAAACGCCTTGACCTTGTATGTATATCCCGATGTTATAGAAAGCTATAAAAATGCTTTCCTTTGGACCAACTTCGGTTCTATCGTTGCCCTCACCAATGAGGAGACAGGCATAGACCCCTCAACCCTCAACTCTCATCCCTCGACCTAGGTCGCCGTGTGGAGAAGGCAGAGAAAGGTATCTATATCGTAAACGGCCGTAAGGTAGTGATTAAGTAAGCACACGCGATGACACATACACACGATACACGGGGCGCAGCTGCGTCCCGTGCTGTTTTTGTGAGGTAACGACGCTTGACTGATGAGAGCGCATATTAACTGTAATCGGAGTGAGTGCAATGGCAACTTTGCAGGTGGGGGACAGGGGGTGGGGACAATTAAATGAGCAGTTCTGTCCCCCACCCTACACGGCCACCATGAGAGGGAGAACTTTATTATTTTTATTTTTTTATATATAAAAATAGAATTAAAAAATGTGTGGGAGACATCTGAGGCGGAGGTGGGGGACAAAGAGCAGAAATAACTGTCCCCCATCCCCTGTCCCCCACCCTTTGAGAATTGAGTAATGAAAGC
>JAFYMV010000101.1 GCA_017548225.1 Bacteroidaceae bacterium
AAGATTATGGCAAAAATGAACTTTGGCGGTGTAGAAGAAACCGTCGTTACTAGAGATGAATTTCCCTTGGAGAAAGCACGCGAGGTATTGAAGAATGAGACCATCGCCGTTATCGGTTATGGTGTACAGGGCCCCGGCCAGTCACTCAACCTCCGCGACAATGGTTTCAATGTAATCGTTGGCCAGCGTGCCGGTAAGACATACGACAAGGCTGTTGCCGACGGTTGGGTACCCGGTGAGACCCTCTTCAGCATCGAGGAGGCTTGTGAGCGCGCTACCATCATTCAGGTACTGCTCTCTGACGCAGCTCAGATTGCTTGCTGGCCCACCATCCAGAAGTACCTCACACCCGGCAAGGCACTCTACTTCTCACACGGCTTCGCCGTTACATACAAGGAGCGCACAGGCATCGTTCCTCCCGCTGATGTGGATGTTATCCTCATCGCACCTAAGGGTTCAGGTACCTCACTCCGCACCATGTTCCTCGAGGGTCGTGGTTTGAACTCATCATACGCTATCTTCCAGGATGCTACAGGCCGTGCATTCGAGCGTTGTATCGCTCTCGGTATCGGCGTAGGTTCAGGTTACCTGTTCGAGACCACCTTCAAGCGTGAGGTATACTCTGACCTCACCGGTGAGCGCGGTTCACTCATGGGTGCTATCCAGGGCTTGTTGCTCGCACAGTACGAGGTACTCCGTGAGAATGGCCACACACCTTCTGAGGCGTTCAACGAGACCGTTGAGGAGCTCACACAGTCACTCATGCCTCTCTTCGCAAAGAACGGTATGGACTGGATGTATGCAAACTGCTCAACCACAGCACAGCGCGGTGCTCTCGACTGGATGGGCCCGTTCCACGATGCTATCAAGCCCGTTATGGAGCAGCTCTATGAGAGCGTGAAGACTGGCAACGAGGCTCAGATCTCTATCGATAGCAACTCGAAGCCCGACTATCGCGAGAAACTCGAAGAGGAGCTCCGTGCCCTCCGTGAGAGCGAGATGTGGCAGACTGGCGCCGTAGTTCGCAAGCTCCGTCCTGAGAACAACTAATATTGGTTGTACAGCACAACTGACATAACTAAGCAGCGCAAAGCTGCAACAAAATAAGAGTGCCTTGGGGCACTCTTATTTTATGTATTAAACTATAAGGTACACATAACTCCAGACTCTAGCTCCTTGAGGCTTCCTGCCCACCCTCAAGGGTAATAAAAGAGTACAGCCATGAACAATCAGAATAATGTAAGAAGGAAAAAATGGGTAAAAAAAAGGCTGCACTAATCAACAAATCAACACCAGTCTCGTGGGACTGGTGCTGATGTATAAAAAAGAAGAAAAGAATTTACTTGTCGGCAAACTCCTTGATACGCTGCTCGTCTTCGAGCTTACAGATGAGGAGGTGGTTATCGTTCTCGGCCACGACATATCCGTCAAGACCAATGATTACGACCTTCTTCTCTTGCATGGTGTGCACCACACAGTTGCGGCTCTCATAAAGAGTAATATCCTGACCGATAGCTACATTGCCAGAGAGGTCTTTGTCCATTTGCACATGCAGAGAGCCCCAGGTACCGAGATCGCTCCATCCAAAATCAGCAGGAAACACATAAATCTCGTCGGAATGTTCCAAGATGGCATAGTCAACAGAGATGTTAGGACACTCGGGGAAACGACGGTTAATCTCGTCCTGCTCTTGTGGAGTATAGTAGTAGGGCATCAACTCGGTAAAGATTTTGGCTATCTCAGGTTGGTAGATGCGGAAGGCATTGATAATAGTGTTCACATTCCAAATGAAGATACCAGCATTCCAAAAATAGTTGTTATGACGGATATAGCGCTTGGCGGTCTCCACATCAGGTTTCTCCTTGAAAGAGTCAACACGATAGATCTCTCCATTGGAAGCTGAGGCATTGCTCAAGTCAGCCTCAATATAGCCATACCCGGTCTCGGGACGCGTAGGCTTCATGCCGAGCGTGAGGATAGCATCGGAACTGTGTGTGTAGTCGAGAGCCGAGCCGATGACACGCTGAAACTCCTTCACATTCATCACTACATGATCGCTGGGGGTAACTACGACATTAGCCTTGGGATTACGGGTCTTTATCTTCCAACAAACATAAGCGATGCAGGGGGCTGTATTACGACGACAAGGCTCCTTGAGAATATTCTCTTCGGGGATTTCGGGTAGCTGCTCGCGCACAGTCTGCGCATATTTCTCAGATGTTACCACCCACACATTCTCTTTAGGGCAGAGACCTTCGAAACGATCTACGGTAAGCTGTATCAAAGTGCGTCCGCAACCCATCACATCAATGAACTGCTTGGGACACTCTTGGGTACTCATCGGCCAAAAGCGGCTTCCTATGCCGCCCGCCATTATCACCAGATGGTTATTGCTTGATGCCATGACAAATAGGTTTTCGTTGTTTTGCGTATACTGCAAAGGTACACTTTTTATCGGTACATTGTTCTTTTTTGTCAAAAATATTGCAATACATAACACTTGGCCGCGAAATTCTGTTCTAAACTTGCAGGCATCAAATAAAACCAGTACTTTTACCGAACAAATATAGGGTGTATACTACAAACGCCAACATACATATCACCAACACAACCTTGCAAAAAATCCCCAATGAAAATCATACGCTCGCTATTGCTCATGCTGCTTCCCCTGCTCACTTATGCACAGGGCGATAGCATAGACCTGCGTTTTGGGGTAGACGGACTGGCAAGCCGTCAAGTGTCGCTGCTCTTCGTAGGTGACCTCATGCAACACCAAGCACAGATAGATGCAGCACTGCAAACCGACGGGAGCTACGACTACGGACACTGCTTCTCACTGGTAAGCGAGCGTATCAGACAAGCAGACATCGCCATTGGCAACCTCGAGGTTACGCTTGGAGGAAAGCCCTACTACGGATATCCGCAATTCAGCGCTCCCGATGAATACCTATATGCTATGAAAGAAGCGGGATTTGACATCCTCGCTACAGCCAACAACCACAGCCTTGACCGGAGGAGGAGGGGACTTGAACGCACGCTAACCCTCATAGACTCGGCAGGACTGGCCTCACTGGGTACCTATCGCAATGCGGAAGACCGCGCACGACGCTATCCACTCATGGTAGAAAAGAATGGCATACGCATTGCGCTGCTATGTGCTACTTATGGCACTAACGGCATCACTGCCACACCACCCAACAAAGTCAACTCTCTAGACCGATCAGAGCTAGCGGCCGACATCGAGGCGGCACATGTCATGCACCCCGATGCTATCATCGCCATCGTACATTGGGGCAACGAATATCAGCAACAACCCACCACCGAACAACGCGACCTCGCCTACTGGCTCATAGCGCAGGGGGTGGACCATGTCATCGGTAGTCACCCGCATGTGATACAGCCTATCGAGATGATACCAAATACCGAGTACCCAACGCACCATGCTATCGTATACTCACTGGGAAACTATGTGTCAAATATGAGCATCGCCCACGGCGATGTGGGATTATGCGTGGAACTCACCCTCGAAAAAATTGGTCCCGCCACTCGTTTGAAAAGCCTGGAGCCGCATCTCGTATGGACCGAGCGGGCTACATGGAGCCGTACTGGAGATTTTCGCATCATACCCGAAGACAGTATCCCCACTGACCTCCTACCTACAACAAAGACACGAATGATACAGGCGATTGAGGCAGAGAGAAACCTATTAAAATTAGGGATAAAGAAACAAAAATAGCTCGCACGGCTTGCGTTTCCCGTTTTTTTCGTACTTTTGTGAATTGTATATAACCATATAGGGACACTATGAACAGACTTTTCAAGCATATCCTACTGATATTTGCATTGGCTGCAACAGTTCAAAGCACTATAGCACAAACAAACAGCTATTTCTTACATACAGTTACCAAAGGACAGGGTCTATATTCCATATCACGCATGTATGGCGTAACGGAGGCAGACATCATTGCCCTCAATCCGGGTAGTGAGGTGGTAATCAAGGCAGGCGAGCAGTTGCGCATTCCACAAGTAAAGAAAGCTCAAGAGACAACTAGCACTACAACTGCGGCTACTGTGAACGATAGCGAGCGTTTCCACACAATCAAGGTGGGAGAGACACTGTACCGACTGACCGTAATGTACGGACTCTCTGCACGAGAGATATGCAGTGCCAACCCCGGATTAAGCGCCGAGAATTTCAAGGTAGGACAAGTGATAATCATCCCCCAAAAGAAGGAGGAACCAGCTACTACAACGCCCAAGATAACGGAGCCTGCCCCACAGGTAGCAGAAGAGACGCAACCCGAAGCGAAGAAACCGAAATGTCGCACCGAGCACTTGGTGAAGCGCAAGGAAAGCATCTACCGCATCAGCCGCATGTATGGCATTACAGAGCAGGAGTTGGTGAACGCTAACCCCGAGCTGCGCGAGCGCAAGATGAAGACGGGCGAGGTATTGTGCATCCCCTATCCTCATACTGAGCAAGAGGTGATAACACCCGTAAAACCCAAACCAGAGCCTATTGTGGTGATACCCACCGATGAGGATCTTTTTGCCGAATCAAAAGGCGAAGGTAAACAAATAGAACAAATAAAAGCTGCCGTGATACTCCCTCTAATGCTGGCCGATAGCATATCAAGCGAGCAGATGAAGATGGTGGAGTTCTACGAAGGTGTATTGTTGGCATTGGATAGCTTGAAGAAGCAAGGCGTATCGGTAGACCTTCATATCTACGACTCGGGCAATAAATGGGCCTCTATCGTTCCTATACTGAAGAAACCCGAAATGCGTTCAATGAACATCATCATAGGTCCTGCGTACGAGACACACATCACTGAAGCCGCGGCCTTCGCCGACACCACAGGCATACGCTTGGTAATACCCTTTGCACGACAAGTCGACGAGGTGTTTACCAACCCATACATCTATCAGGTAAACACTCCGCAGAGCTATTTCTACTCGGAGGTGTATGACCATTTCTTCATGCAATTCCCCCACCCGAATGTCATCTTTTTTGACTCTCCCGAGGAGAAGGACGATAATATGGTGGCAGGATTCAAGCGCGAACTTAATGATAGAGGTATGCCCTATACGGTACTGTTGGCCGACACCGCGACTAACAAGGACACCATCTTGACCGTACTGGATACGGAGCGACAAAACATCTTGATGATGACCTCGGAGAAGGCCGGAGGCCTCAACCACATGATGCCGGTATTCCAGCTCACAAAGCGTGACACTGCTGCTACAAAGTTTGACATACACCTCTTCGGATACCCACAATATCAGGTATACACTAACAATCACTTGTCCTCGTTCTACGAGATTGACACCTACTTCTACTCGTCATTCTACACCAACAACTTGTTGCCTGAAGCAAAGGAGTTCCACCAGAAATATCGCCGCACCTATAGTAAGGAGATCGTAAACCGATACCCCAAGTATGCTATACTCGGATTTGATATTGCTTACTACTTCCTCAAGGCTCTGCACCTGTATGGCACCGACATGGAAAACCGACTGGGCGAAATGCAATATGCACCCTTACAAACGGGATTCAAGTTTGAGCGTGTAAACAACTGGGGTGGATTTATCAACCGCAAGGTGTTCTTCGTGCATTTCTCTGACGATTATAAGTTGCAAACCATCGACTTTGACTGATGCGCCGCCTGCTACTACCCCTCATCTGCCTACTGTTGAGCATCGCCACCCATGCGCAAGTGGGTGAACTGCGCAATAACCTCGCCATTGGCTTCAATGGAGGATATAACTTGAGCCGTGTCGAGTTTAGCCCCACCATAAAACAAACTTTACAACCTGGACTGACAGGAGGTTTCACCCTTCGCTACACTAGCGAGAAGTATTTTGCCCTCATCTGTGCCGCACAACTCGAGGTCAATTTTGCCCAGCGTGGATGGAACGAGTTGATTGAGGATGGTACCCAAAATAGCTATAACCGCACCACCAACTATATAGAAATACCCTTCTTTGCTCATCTCGGATGGGGAAAAGAGGAGCGTGGAGTACAGTGGTTTGTCAATGCTGGTCCACAATTCGGTTTTTTCCTCAATGACACTGAATATTATGGATTCACCCAAGAGCATGAATGGAATGAGAGCAAGCGCCCCAATGGCGTGACACAACAATATGGCAAAGAGGTGGAGAACGCCCTTGAATACGGCATTGCAGGTGGGCTGGGCATGGAACTAAAAACCGCTATCGGCAATTTCATCATCGAAGGCCGTTACTTCTACGGCCTCTCCGATATGTTCGGAAATGCCAAAGCTGACCCCTTCGGTCGCTCTGCAAACACCACCATCACGGGCAAGATAAGCTACCTGATTGACATTACAAAATAAAGGAATCAAGAAACTTAATCTTAGTTCTTCAGGAATAGAAATAACTTTTTTCTCCCAAGAGCACAGTATTTATTGATATATCACAGCAAGGGAATCGCCTAATGTGGTGGTACTATAGCTGCCTACAATGCCTACGCCTGTGCTCACATTGCTGTGTATGCGTACGGGCTCAGACACTAAATTACCTATACCCTCGTAGGTGGATACTGTAGAGAGATAGCGATA
>JAFYMV010000102.1 GCA_017548225.1 Bacteroidaceae bacterium
AATACCTTCTACTACAGCTCTGCTCATGGTACACTGCTCATCGGTACTGAAGATGCCGGTTTGGTGGCTTACAAAGAACTCACGGGAGAGGTGATACATCATCATGAACTGTTGCCCGATGTGCGAGTGACGAAGATTATCCCTTACGGTGGTGAGGGAGATGAGGTGCTGTTCTCTACCAATGCGGCATGTGTATACCGTATGGCTTTGGATGATTGTTTGCCCCAGCCCTATCTGAAGGCAGACTATAGAACCGACTATCGTATGAATACGGACAATGTGGTAGACATGTGTATCGACAAAGACGGACAGTTGTGGATGTGCTCGTATCCTCAAGGGCTAACGGTGCGCAATGATCATTATCCTGAACTCTATTGGATACGCCGATCGAACTTGAATGTGAACACTTTGGTCAACGATGGCATCAACTTCATCATGGAGGATAGCGAGTCTGACTTGTGGTTTGCTACGGAGAATGGTGTGAGTATATATAACACCGAGACAAAGCGTTGGCATACATTGCTCTCCATGGAGGATGAATCGCCAAACCCTAATCACTATTTCCTTACGCTATGTGAAGCGAAGCCTGGAACGATATTGTTAGGTGGTTATGCGGCGGGCATATATATTATAGAGAAGGCGACGCGCAAGGTGAAGTTTGTAAAGCCTGACCTGATTGTTCCCGAGAAATATATACAGACCATGTTTCTTGATAAGGAGGATGGCACGGTATGGGTGGGAGGTGAGAACCAGCTCTTTAATATAAGTCTCAACGGTTCGCTGAAGGTCAATCATGCCGAGGTGTTTGGCGGTATCAACTTTATCACCCGAAAGGATAGCAATCATCTGTGGATAGGTACTAAAGATGGATTGTTCAGTTATGATAAGCGGACATGCAAGAAGAATCGCATAGCATTGCCGTTGGAGCGATTCAAGGTAAATACAATTCATCAAGAATCCGATGGTACGGTATACATTGGTACGCATCATAATGGATTGCTGGTGTACAATGAGGCTGATAACTACTATCATCGTTATACCAAAGAAAACAGTGCGCTTATGAGCAATTGCATGAAGTGTATTGTGGCAAGTCGTGATAATCCATGTTTGTTTATCAGCTCGGATAAGGGTATCGTGCGCTTTAATAAGAATACCAATCGTATCAATATCTGGAGCCATGAGCAGGGATTGCAGGGCATGAACTTTAATATACGCTCGGGTATTGCTACGCACCGTAGCACACTGATGTTTGGCGGTAACAATGGTGTTATCGAATTTCCAACCGATGCATATCTTACACACATCTACAAGGGTACACTCGTGCTGTCTGAACTTTACATAGGTAGTAGTCGCGTTGTACCTGACATGGAGGGCTCGCCGCTTGATGATGCTATCAATGACATTACGCGACTACGACTCGGGAATAAACAACGCGATGCTGCCATCAAGGTAAAGTGTATTAATCATATCTATCCGTCGGACTGTCGCATCGAGTGGCGCTTTGATGATATGTCGTGGCGCTTGCTCAATGAAGAGCGTCTTATTGGGTTAAGCGCTTTGAGCATAGGGTCGCATACGCTTACCGTGCGTGCTACATCAAACGAAGCGAATATGCTCGTTGATGAGCGCACGCTGCGCATCATCATCGCTCCACCCTTTTATCTGTCGTGGTGGGGATTGCTTCTTGAACTGGCACTTATCATGTTAATACTGGCTCTCGTGCGTAAGTATACCATGTCGGCCAATGCGATGCAGGTGTCTGACGAGAAGGTTAACTTCTTTATCAATACGGCGCATGACTTGCGCACTCCGCTGTCGCTCATCAAGGCTCCGCTCGAAGAACTGAATATGAGCGATACGCTGGGTACGGAAGAACGCGAAGCGGTGGGCCTTGCATTGCGCAATGCCAATACGCTGACGCAGATGACCGAGAATGTGCTTCGCTACCAACTGTCGAGTATTGAAAAGGGGGTAGACCGCATTGAACGCCATGAAGCCATTGCCCACATACAGGCTCAAATAGAAAAGGTCAGCCTATTGGCGCAGGCCAAACATCAGCGCATACAGTATGTGTACCCTGATGAGCCGTTTGATATTTGGGTCGATGCCCGCAAACTAAACTCGATCATACAGAACTTGCTGACCAATGCCATTAAATATAGTCCTGAAGGGGAAACCATCGCCCTTAACCTTTATCGCGAGGGTAAGGTTTGGGGATTCCGTGTCGTGGATAATGGTATAGGTATCAGCAAGGAGGGAAAGAGGAAACTCTTCAAACAGTATTTCCGTGGAGACAATGCCGTCAATGCAAAAATATTAGGAAGCGGTGTCGGATTGCTTTCTATCGGTCGCTATGTGAAGCAGATGCATGGTCGTATCAAAGTGAAGAGCCAGATTGATAACGGAACAACTTTCCATGTATATTTCCCTCTTGGTAAAGACCATTATGATGTCCGTACTACTGAATTTGTAGATCAGCCCGCCGATGCGGCAGTCGTTGTAGCCGAAATGGATGTGTCTGAAGCAGCACATGACAATCGCCATCGTCTGCTCATAGTGGAGGACAACCCCGAACTGCTGGCTTACTTGAGGCGTATCTTTGAGAAGGATTACCAAGTGTTCACGGCTACCAACGGCAAGGAAGCGTTGGCCAAGATCCCTTATCTGCAACCGGCTATTGTGCTTTCTGATGTGATGATGCCCGAGATGCGAGGCGATGATTTGTGTGTATCAATCAAGAGCAATATTGATACCTCGCATATTGGCGTGGTGCTTATCTCGGCGTTGGCAGATCAGCAGAGTATTATCAAGGGATTGTCAGTCAAGGCTGATGCGTATGTAACCAAGCCATTTGATGTAAAGATCTTGCAACTCACAATAGGCAACCTTATTGAGAGTCGTATGCAGTTGCGCCAGCGGTTGGCTTCGCTCGATGATATGGGTAATAATCTGACTGATGCAACTTCGGAACTTGATCTCAAACTAGTGAGCGAGATGAAGAAGATTATCGAAGAGCATATTGCTGATAGTGAATTTACCATTGATTCCCTCGCTTATGAGTTGCGCGTGAGCCGTACTACCTTATATAATAAGATAAAAGGACTTACAGGAAGCAATCCTTCAGATTTTATACGCTCTTGTCGTGTGAATCGCGCCAAGACACTGCTTCAGGAACATCGTTATTCTGTAGCCGAAATAGCCGATCTCGTAGGATTTGCTGACCAGAAATATTTTCGTGAGATATTCAAGAAAAGCGTAGGTATGACACCGAGTGAATATGCAAAGACGAAGGAGTAAAGATGAAAAATGATATGAATAATCCAATACAATGGAGCATGGGCGATGCCTTTGCTACCTTCTTTAAGATAGGTCTCTTCACTATCGGTGGAGGGTATGCCATGATCCCTTTGATAGAGAAAGAAGTTGTGGAGAAAAAACGCTGGATTGACCGTGATGAGTTTCTCGATCTCATGGCGGTGGCGCAATCAGCACCAGGTGTGTTTGCAGTGAATCTCTCCATATTCATTGGTTATAAGAGAGCGGGGGTTAAGGGAAGCGTTGCTTGTGCTATTGGTAATGTGATGCCTTCGGTGTTGATTATCCTGCTCATCGCCCTCTTCTTCCAGCAATTCAAGGAGCACGATATCATCGAAAATGTATTCAAGGGTATACGCCCCGCAGTAGTGGCGCTTATTCTTGTGCCTACATTCAAAATGGCTCGTACGGCCAAAGTTAATCGTTACAATGTATGGATACCTATTGTTACTGCGCTGCTCATTTGGATGCTTGGAGTGTCGCCCATCTATGTGATAATGGTAGGTATCGCAGGAGGAATAGTGAAGCATTGGTCGAGCAAGAAAGGAGGTGAGGCATGATATTCTTGCAACTATTCTACACCTTCTTCAAGATAGGCTTGTTTAGCTTTGGTGGTGGATATGGCATGCTGTCGGTGATACAGGGTGAAGTGGTAACAAAGCATGGCTGGCTTACGCATACCGAGTTTACTGATATCGTAGCTATCAGCCAAATGACACCCGGTCCCATTGGTATCAACTCGGCCACTTATGTAGGCTTCACGGCGGTACACAATGCGGGATATTCCGAACTGATGGCCACTGTGGGATCTCTGCTTGCCTCGTTCAGTGTGATGTTGCCCTCGTTTATTCTGATGCTGCTTATCAGTAAGTTCTTGATGAAATACCGTAAGCATCCTTCGGTGGAGGCGGTGTTCAGTGTGATACGCCTCGTCGTGGTGGGACTAATCGCCTCTGCGTCTCTGCTGCTGATGAATAAGGAGAATTTTGGTAGTCTTACTGAAAATCCCCTGCAGTTTGCCATCAGCATTGCTCTCTTCCTTTTTGCCTTCGTCGGTCTTAAGCGTTGGAAGATGAGTCCCATATTGCTCATTGTTATTTGTGGAGCTATCAGTGGGGTAGTGTATAGTATTCTATAACCTATTCGAAGATGATATTAAAAAAAGACAGTGATGGGTGTGAAACCTATCACTGTCTTCTGTATTGGACTCAATAAGAGATTTATTTCGTTAGCAAGCTGTCTATTGTTGCCACCAAGTCTTCAAACTCCTCCTCTACAAAGCGTCGGGTAAGCTTCACGATTCGTCCATCTCTGTCGATAAGGATGTTGCGTGTGATGCCTGACTTGCGCAATGCATATTGGGCAAACACATCGCCTTTGTCATCAAGTAGCATAGGGTAGGTGGTGCCCAACTTCTCGGTATATTCTATTACCGTCTCGCGGGGCTCCTCACGGTCTGCACCCATCAGCACGAAATCGGTATCGTTCTTGTGGGGCTGCCATATGCGACTTTCTATGTGGGGCATCTCGCTGCGGCAAATTCCGCACCAGCTGGCGGTAAATTGTAGCATTACCACTTTGCCGCGTTGCGACGAAAGGGTAAACTCTGTGCCATCGGTACCCATTAGGGTAAAATCAGGGGCCATATCACCTACCTTTACGAGGTATTGGTGCTCATATACGATAGTATCTTGGGCCTCTACAGGCTCTG
>JAFYMV010000103.1 GCA_017548225.1 Bacteroidaceae bacterium
ATAGTCGCCGATGAGGTGGTCGCCCTTCTTGCCCGATGACTCGGGTGTCTCGCCCTCGCCATACTTCTGCCAAGCGAGCATCGACTTACAGATGTGGATACCACGGTCGTTCACGATGTTGGTCTTCACCACGCGGTTGCCATTGGCCTCCATGACATTGGCAAGTGCATAACCCAAGAGGTTGTTGCGCACATGGCCGAGGTGAAGGGGCTTGTTGGTGTTGGGCGATGAGTACTCAATCATCACCAGCGGAGAGTTCTCAGTGGGAGTCTGTATGCCATACTTGGCATCGCTGTCGATAGCGGTCAGCAGCTCCACCCAAGCCGAAGCAGCAATGGTGATATTGAGGAAGCCCTTGATGACATTGAATGCCTGCACCATAGGCTCGTTTGCAGCCAAGTATTCGCCAATCTCCTGTGCGGTCTGCTCGGGCCCTTTGCGCGAAGTGCGCAAGAAGGGGAATACCACGAGGGTCAGGTGGCCCTCAAACTCTTTTTTCGTCTTCTGCAACTGCACCTGTGCAGGCTCTACAGCCTGTCCGTACAATGCCTGTATCGCCTCTACGACACTCTGTACCAGCTTCTGTTCTATCATATACCTATGTGTGAATTTACTTATTGAGCGACAAAGTTACTGCAAATTTTCGATTTAGCGAAAAGGATAAAGGACAAAAGTCCATAAGACAATAAGAACTAAAAAAGAGTAAGCCCCTTGACCTACTCTTTCCTTGCAATCCAAAATGTAGTTGCTTAATAAATACCTTTATATGAAACTAGAGAGCGATGTCTGTATTATATGCAACAGTAGCATCGAAAGTTGTGCCGGGTAGGATTACGCCATCACCACCCTTCAGCAGGAAGCCGAAGAAACAAAGAACCGTCAAGACAATAGCGGTTACTATTTTATTGTTCCCTTCAGATGTGAATGATGAGCTGCTAAGGGCAACTTTTGTACCATCGATAGCATTAACACTTTTTACTTGTACGGTAACATCACCTTGAATTCCCAACAACTGATTCTTTGAGGCACTGATGATTTGTCCTTTTGCAACAGAACCGGCGGGGATTACAACCACGCCATCAGCTTTCACATCATTGGTAACACGAAAGTCTACAGTCTGTCCTGCCTTCATGTCGGAGGTTACCTCGTTTATTAACTCTAACCCTACCATAGTACCTGCTTTCAGCACAACGGTATTTCCTGCAGGCGCTGTGAATGAGCTGAACAACATTACACTTGCGAGCAACAACGCGGTAAATTTACCACGCTTTGAATTCACGATTTTTGTAAACATAATAATAACTTTTAATTGATTAGATAAATATGATTGATACTCTCGAGCTGCGTGATTATGTTTCTTTTCATCGACTCATTATAGCGTGTTGCACTCCGTCCCGAGCCGTTGATATTACCAAGATAGAAAGACATTGTAAATAGTCCACACAATGCAGCCACACCATAGTTTTGAGATTTTATGCTTGTATATGTAGCATATCCAAGTACCCCATTCACTAACAATGCAGTAAAGGCGCTCCCCTTATGGCCACTATACAAATAACCAAGACCAGGGATAATGGAGAGGAATTTAGCGATAGTGGGACTTTTCACCCTTTGTTCGCTCAACTGGTGGAGTAGTTCAATATTCCTTTCATAGGTGAACGCATTGTATTGTGCCGCTTGTTCAAAGGATTGAATGGCATTAGCATACTCTCCCATATGACTTTGTGTAATCCCTTGTAAAATATACTTATTGTAATATGCAGTCGAATCCCCTTCAGCATCTAACAAACTCAGTTTATTGATGGTCTCCTTATAGTTATCTGTTTCATAATAGGCTAAAGCAGCTTGCATACAGATTCCGTTATTTCTTTGAGCAAGGCTATCTTTTAATGTTTCATAATCGAATATCGCCTCCTCATGCATACCGAGAGCTCGCATACATAATAACTTTTTGGTATAAAGTTGAGGAACGCATACATTATTCATAAACTCTATGCGACGAATTTCCAGTAACGCACTATTGTAGTCTCCTTCATTGATGAGGTGGTCAATAAACTGCCACTCCACATTAGGCCACCTTTTAGCACCTGCATACAATCTCCCTAAACTAGATGGAGATGTAGAGACGAAGTCTGGATTATCTACACAACTTCGTATACCATACTCAAAAGTCTTACAATACAAATGCCGGTCATGACTGCAGCGGATGAGTCTATCCGATGTCAGCACCATAGCCTTAAAGAATGGATACTCTCCAAAAACCTGCAGACCGTAATTAGAACACGAGGGATACATGGCACAGCGTCCACTCTTAAGGCCACTGACATACCGCTGATACAGCCCGATGTAGTCATGCACAGCGTTACTTTGGATTGTCGGCTTATCGCTTACAAGATAGCCATCGACCCTTTCTTGTGCCTTCACTGCACCGATTGCAATAAACACGATGCATATAGTGCCCAATATTGTTTTGTGCATTTCATCACACTGCCTCCCTGTTCCCTGCGTTTGGCCTCTAAAATAAAAATAGGTGCAGGAACTTATTGTTTTATCCAGCTAGTAGGCTTCTCGCATTGCCTTGGTACGGATAGAACAATAGCCCACACCCTACCGAAAATATCAAAAACACCTTCCCTAAGGAAAGGTTGATATAATCAACAGATGTGGCGCTACTGTCATCATCTTCGTACCATTCGAATTTTGCGAGAATTCACTAGCTGAAGATAATTTCAATAACACCTTTTTAACCAAAAAGTACTTCCCTTGCTGATTACGCTATAATCTTACGGAAAGTAGGACAAAAGTAGTAAAACTTTTCAATACAACACTCCAAATCATTAAATTATTTTCAATTAGACATCCTTACCATATAAGTTTCCTCCAATTTGGACACATGCAAACTGGAGTTTCTCTCTGTCCAAACTGAAGTTTTAGTAGAGAGAAACTGGAGTTTGGAGCCTTCCAAACTGAATAATCACAGGCCTCACACTACCCTATCCCTCAAGACAAGACCTTTATTCTTGAAAGAAAAAATGCCGAATCCATCGAGGAATCGGCATTGATGAAAAGTTATGGGTGGGGTATCTAACAAACTATGCGGGACGACCTTAGCTGTGACTGGAGGTTGAGTTCGGCTGCACAAGATGATAGACAAGCGATAGGTCTATAGTCTGCGTAGGGCCTCCTTGATAGCTGCCTCTACACTTACTGTGGGCTGCTCTTTGAGGATGGCCTTTACTACCTTTTGAGAAGCAGCAGCAGTATAGCCCAGCATAGAGAGCGCAGCTACGGCACTATCAAGCACCTCATTGTTGGGCTCGGCAAAGAGGGCATTGCCCATAGGGGCGCTTGTGCTATCGCCACCAACCGATACAATCTTGTCCTTGAGCTCCACGATGATGCGCTGGGCTGTCTTGCCACCGATGCCCTTGACCATCTTGAGCAGCTTGTCGTTGCCCGAGCCGATCACCTCGCACAGTTCATTGGGGTTGAGGGCCGAGAGGATGGTGCGTGCCGTGTTGCCCCCAATGCCCGACACGGAGATGAGCAGAAGGAAGAGTTCGCGTTCACGCTTGTCGACAAAGCCGTAGAGCACATGGGCATCTTCGCGGATGGCTTCGTGGATG
>JAFYMV010000104.1 GCA_017548225.1 Bacteroidaceae bacterium
GACAAGGCTGGCTTCATCACTGGTGAGAATATCTGTATAGATGGTGGGATGACCCGTCAGATGATATACCACGGCGACCATGGATGGTCGTTGGAAGGGTAACCTTTCGTAGTTTATAGGAGAAGCAACTATACACCCTCCAAAGTAAAAACTACACCCCTAGCAGAACCTACATGGGCCCGACATCATTGGGCGATTCTGGAGTCTGTTGCCCCAATATGTCTTCTAGAAAGTTCTCCAATGAATATTCGGTGGTCATACCTATTTTTTGGCGGAAGCGGTGGCGAAGCATCAAGACACTTCGTGGAGCAATGGCCAATAGCTCAGAAATCCGCTTGTTGTCTTGCTTTAATACGATGAGCATAGAGAGGAGTTCTTCGCGGCGGGTAATGGATGGTACTTTCTCACGCAATCGCGGCAAGAAAAGAGGATACAGCAGTTCGAAACATTGACGGAATCTAGATTCCCCATCCGTTTGGAGTATGGACGGTGTTAATGTTTCCAGTTCTTGGCGGTTATCTTTGTCTTTCAAGAATTCCTTGATTTCCTGCGCTCTCATCTCCTTCTCGGCGTTTGACTGATCGAGTTTTTGTATCAATGAGTTAACCTTTTCATCCGCTTGCTTCATTTGGATAGTATGTTGTCTCTTTTGATAGAAGAGGTAAGCGACAATAACAGAAATGGTGATGACAGACAGTGCTATATAGATTAAAAGCCAAAGGCGTTGGTTAGTTTGTCTGAGCTGGATTATCTTTAATTCTTGTCTCTTTTGTTCCGTTTGTAAATCAACGATGGTCTCTACCAGATTAAAGTTTAGTTTCTTTTCCTTGAATGCTTGTTGCTCCTGTAGCATTAGCCTTACATATTGCTCTACTTTATACTGATTCTTCTTTCTCAAGTAGTGGCTCAATATCGGTTTATAGTCTATAGAAATATAGGCAAGCGCATCGTTTTGAGTGAGCAGTGTATACATGCTATCCAGCATTATCTCGGCCACTCTCTCCTTGTCAGTTTTCAGGTAGGTTTGTGCTAATTGATGGTAGGCTTTAGCCCGATTTATGTCGGTGCCTAGTCGTGTCACATGCAGTAGCTCTTGAACTCCTATATGTAACGAGTCGCCACCCTTTTCAGTCAAGAGCGTACCATGCAATAAATCGACATCTACCATACCACTATTGTATGGCAATGCCTGACATAGTTTACGGGCTTGCTCCGTATATCGTGTGGCAGAGTCGGCTTCTCCCAATTGATGCAACGCTCGTCCCTTGTTTATATAGGTCTGTGCCGAAATCATGGGGTTTTCTACCTTCATACCTCTCTCCACTCGTACCGCTTCCGATGCGTATGAGTTGGCATATTCGGGTATATCCCAATAAAGAAAGAGGTCTATCAATGCATGCAGACTATTTAGTGCTCCCAAGTCATCATCTTTAAGTAGGGCCTCTTCTGAACTTTGCTGGTATAGTTCCAATGCCCTATTTAGATGTCCGTTTCGCTTATACAGGGCACCCAGCATGGCTGTCACCCATTGTTTCCCCGAAGTGTTTTTGCATAGTTCAGCCTGTCGCAATGCCTCTTGGCACCAGTTGATTACTTCGTTTTGATAGTTGGGATTACTGTAAAATACTGCTGCAGCATAGGCATAGTCACGAAAATAGCGTTCAGGAGTAGCGTGATAAAGTGGTAGGGTCAATGCCTTCATCATCCTCTGTTCTGCTTCGTTCATCTTTTCTGTACGCGACAGGGCATATCCCATTACTGAATTGTAATCTCTCAAGTACTGGTTTTGTAAGGCTGGCGAAGCGCTGTATACCTCCTGTAGGGTCGATATGCACGCCTCTGGTTCGCCCTTGCTTTGAAAAGTGTTCATCAGCTGTACTAATGCTTCGGTATACATGGCTACTTCATGGGCGGTGACACCATCCTCATCCATAGGTTGTACCAGATAACTCTTAAATGCTCCTATGGCTTCTTCATACTTGCCTTCGCGTTGCAATGTCCTCGCTTCCCTGAAGAGAGTCTCATTGGCAAAACTCGTGTAGCATATCAGTATTAGCACTTGTAGTACTAGTAGTTTCTTACTCCAAAATGACAAATTCATAGCTGTTTTCTATTGTGTGGTGAATCGTGGTGTGTTGGGCTATTTACACCGTTTATGGCTACCCTCTACCACCAGTATAACCCTTGAAAAAAGTTCTGCAAAACAGGTGTTATATATAAGTAACTTTTCTGATTCTTTGTAAATTCCCTGTAAATTTTCCGTGTATTGTTATTCTCTATTCACTCTATTTCTTATTGTTCATATTGCAAATATAAGGGTTTTCTGTGTAATTCTCCAAGACTTCGGTATACATTTCTGTATACATTTACTGTTTTATGCGGTTGGAGCTCTATATGAAACAAAAATGTAGGATTCCATTTTTTTGAAGGGTAGATATGGCGAAGTAACTTTGTATAACGATAGTTGTATCGCAAGCAACATTAGTTGCGAGAGATTGTTGTGCAATAGTGGAGATAGATGTGATAGTACGATGATGGAAACCAGTAAAGTCGAGCAGAGTTCGTGTGACAAGTCATCAGTTGTCGAGAAAAGCAATCCTCAAGCACCATCCAAGTATTGGATTGCTGCGCTCGTAAAGATGAATACTGAAAGGAAAGTCAGCGCCAAGTTAACTCAACTTGGATATCATAACTATGTCCCCACACAAACAGAGATTCGCCAATGGAGCGATCGAAAGAAGAAGATAGAACGGGTTATTATACCTATGATTATTTTCATCCAGCTTGATAAGGAAGAGGAGGTTAACCTTCGAAGAAGCTCCATAGTTTACAAATTTATATCCTATCCGGGGAAAAAAGAGGCAGCCGTAATTCCCAACGAGCAGATTGAGAAATTAAAGTTTATGCTACATAATGCCGATTCGGCCGTAGAGTTCTCTGATACCGCCTACGAGATAGGCGAAGAGGTTGAGATTGTACGAGGTCCATTGAAAGGGCTATATGGCGAGTTGTGCTATACCGAGAAGGGCAACCCTATGCTTGGCATATACATCAAGTTGCTCGGGTATTCCTATGTGAGTGTTGACATCAAAGATGTCATGCGTCGTGGATGATGCTTGTTGAAATTTATTTTGTACTTTTCTTGCTTTGTCCTAGCTTTTGCTTGTGAGTAGAAGGTGGCTACAGCGGAAGTGCTTGGCGTAAAATAGGCATATGAAAATCGAAGAAGCCATACTCTACTGCCTCGCAAGCTAAGCCCAAGGAATGCGCTAATGAAGAAGCTAAAGAGTAGAATTTCCAGGGCGGCGCATCGCATATAGGGTGAGATCTCCCATTTGGCTGTCTATCTGTCCCTCAAGTTGGAATGAGAAGTGCTGATACAATGCTACATTTTTGGCCTCCAGAGTTTCTAGATAGCAACTCTCGCCCGAAGCGTCGAGATGATTCAAGAGAGCCGTTATCAGAGGTTTTCCATAGTGCTGTCCTTGTTTGTCGAGGCGCGTAGCAAAGGCCATCAGATAGCCATCGTCGTCGGCTCTGTAGCGTTTGCCTGCTTGCTCTATCTCGATATTGAATCGCGTCAACCGGATGATTCTTCTGAGGCCGAACTTGAGAAACATTTTCATTCCACCCGCTTTCACATAATCGAGTAGGCTGGGGTCCTTGCTATGGGGAGGGATATAGGCCAGTACGGAATTGGCCTCCTTGCTATCGGCTATGCAGATGGCATTATCGGGGAGAAGAGCAAGTGAAACCTCCCAAAACAGACGCATCAGGTCGTGGTCGTATGTGCCGTAGCAAACATGCTCAAACATGCTGTACCCCCTGAAACCATCGGCAAGCGTGGCGGCAAAACGCTGAAGGTCATCGGGCTGCATGAGGTAGCAATCCTTTAAAGCAGATGTAGAATGGATGTTCATTGATGTATTCTTTCTGCAAAAGTAGTAAACTTCGGCTTGCGAACAAAGATTCGAGAGGGTAGAAGCAACTTTTACATCATATTTCTATGCTGAAATATTCCGCCGAAAGAAAGAAATGAGTAGATTTGTACTGTAAATTACACCAAATAATGTAGATGATATAATAGGGAGATATGAGCAGATATAAAAAAAGTCAGTATATACGCCAAGAAGATTTGGTAAATAATTCAGACATCTTCAATGGAGACAAGGGTAATGGGTGTTTTATGGGTAAGCCAAGGCATTTTGTCCTTAAAGATGGAATGAATAACCTATATGAGCCTATCCGTAATGATGTCCTCAGGTATTTTAAAGATAATGACATTTCGTGGTGGGGAGGAGACAAGCCTTCTGGCCACACCCTGTCTTCACAAATCGCTTGCCTAAATCATCTCTTTGCCATAATGAATGATCACGATGCAGTGCTTACTATGCTGAATGGCGTTAGAAATGAGTTTGAGAAAGTTCTTCCTGTTGGTTGCGATGCTAATCCAAAATATATTGGTTTTGAAGTGGTATCTAAAAAAGACCACCTAAACGAGAATACATCTACACGAGGTTCAAACTGCACCTCTGTGGATGCCTTTGTATATGCAAGGCATAAAGGCGATGGTAAGTTATGGCTTATTCCCATAGAATGGAAGTATACCGAGCATTATGCTAATTTGGATAAATCAAATGAGGATAGACATGGTGAAGAAAAAGGTAGCAACGGAAAGGGACAAGAGCGAGTGAGAAGATACTCAGCTCTTACTGATGCATCTTTACAGCTCAAGAGCCTCGACTCGTATTATGGGTCGATTTATTATCAAGAGCCTTTTTACCAACTTATGCGACAAACTCTTTGGGCTGAGAATATAGTAAAGCATAAGCATGTAGAAACTCTTAAGGCAGATGACTACATGCATATCCATGTCATCCCTTCGGACAACAAAGACCTTCTTGCCAAAAAGTATTCTGTGTCTGGCATGGGTATGGAAGAGACTTGGAGAAGTATGCTAAGCGATCAAAGTAAGTACATTATAGTTGATCCACAAGAATTATTAGAACCGATAAAAGACAAATATCCCGAACTGGTATCGTATCTTAAAAAAAGATATTGGTAACTGCTTTCAAAAAACAACAATTATGCTTGCATACACATACATAGAAAAAGGAAAGTTTGCTTTGGTGGAGAAACCGAAGCCTGCGTTGATGGAACCGACCGATGCCATTGTTCGCGTGACGATGGGTAGCATCTGTTCGAGCGACCTCCATATCAAGCACGGTAGCGTGCCTCGCGCCGTGCCGGGCATCATCGTAGGGCACGAGATGGTGGGCGTGGTAGAGGAGGTAGGCGCAGAGGTTACCCATGTAAAGCCAGGCGACCGTGTGACGGTGAATGTAGAGACCTTTTGCGGCGAGTGCTTCTTCTGCAAGAATGGCCACGTGAACAATTGTACCGACCCGAATGGTGGTTGGGCATTGGGATGCCGAATTGATGGCGGACAGACCGAATATGTTCGAGTTCCGCTTGCC
>JAFYMV010000105.1 GCA_017548225.1 Bacteroidaceae bacterium
GTATCTCCTTTCTATAGCACCTATGCCATTTGGGAAGCTAAAGTGGAAATCGTAGCGGGAACTGCTTTCAGTGCTTCGCTCTCACCCCAAAAGACAAGCTACACTGCTGGCGAAGATATTCAAGTAAGGTGGGAGGTAAATAAAAATTATTTCACCAAAGATAGTCGCTTGCGCATCACTATGTCTACCGACTACGGCAAGACCTTTAAGTTTGTGCTTGCTGATGGGGTGAGCGCTCTTGATGGACAGTGCAGCGTGAAGTTGCCCGGTGTGAATGTCGGACAAGTGGAGGTGGACTTTACCACTGCCAAGCGCATGATGAATGGCGGTATCATCAAGATAGAGGAGGTAGATGGTGTAGCATTTACACTGACCTCATTTGACCCGATGGATGGAAAGAGTTTTATCGTTACTGACGGTGTCGATGAAGATATTGATGAAGATGAAACAACAGGCGCTGAGCAGTTGACAATTGACAATTCACAATTGACAATTTATGACCTCCAGGGTCGCCGCGTGAAGACTCCTGACAAGGGGCTTTATATTATCAATGGTAAAAAGGTAATCAAGTAAATGGCAAAAGAGAAGACTGCATATGTATGTGCCGAGTGTGGGTACGACTCACCCAAATGGGCTGGTCGCTGTCCTTCGTGCGGCACTTGGAACTCAATGAAGGAGCAGGTCGTACGCCTTGCGGCTACGGAGAAGCGCGCTGCTCCCGGGTTTACTTTTGAAAAGGCGCATCCCGTACGACTCGAAGAGATAGCTACAGGCGATGACCCTCGCATCGACATGCGCGATGAGGAACTTAACCGCGTGCTTGGTGGCGGATTGGTGCCCGGATCGCTTATCCTTCTCGGTGGCGAGCCCGGCATCGGTAAGAGTACGCTGGTGCTGCAAACCGTATTGCGCATGCCCGAGCAGCGTGTGCTCTATGTGTCGGGCGAGGAGAGTGCACGCCAACTCAAGCTGCGTGCCGACCGTATCGCGCATAACGATACCAACTGCCTTATCGTTTGCGAGACCTCACTGGAGAAGATATACGCCCACATCAAAGATACGAAGCCTGATATCATCGTCATTGACTCTATACAAACCATCTCGACCGAAACGGCTGAATCATCTCCCGGTAGCATCGTGCAGATTCGCGAGTGCGCTGCTTCATTACTTAAGTTTGCCAAAGAGAGCAATATACCTACTATCCTCATTGGTCATATCAATAAGGAGGGTAGCATTGCTGGCCCAAAGATATTGGAGCATATCGTTGACTGCGTGCTTCAGTTTGAGGGCGACCAGCACTATATGTACCGCATCTTGCGTGGCATCAAGAATCGTTTTGGCAGCACTGCCGAGCTCGGCATTTATGAGATGCGTGGAGATGGCTTGCGACAGGTGAGCAACCCCTCCGAACTGCTCCTTACTGACCGACACGAGGGGATGAGTGGTATTGCCATTGCTTCGGCCATCGAGGGTATCCGTCCCTTCCTTATCGAGACGCAGGCACTTGTGAGCACTGCCGCTTATGGCACTCCGCAACGCTCGGCTACGGGCTTTGACCTTCGCCGCATGAATATGTTGCTTGCTGTACTGGAAAAGCGTGTGGGCTTCAAACTGGCACAGAAGGATGTGTTTCTCAATATCGCAGGTGGCCTGCGCGTGAGCGATCCTGCCATAGACTTGGGAGTCATCAGTGCTATACTCTCGAGCAATATGGACACGGAGATAGAGCCTACCGTATGCATGGCTGGTGAGGTGGGACTTTCGGGAGAGATACGCCCGGTGAGTCGCATCGAGCAACGCATCGCAGAGGCCGAGAAGCTGGGATTCAAGCAGATCATCATTCCCAAGCATAATATGCAGGGGCTCGACCCTTCACGCTTCGGTATCGAGATATGCCCTGTGCGTAAAGTGGAAGAAGCCTTCAGGATATTGTTCGGATAAGAAGAAATAAGAAGAGCAGCCAGCTGACTGCTCTTCTTATTTTATGTCTTTCACTCAAAGTCCAATGCCTCTTTGAGTTACTCCATGGTAAATCCCTTTTCGCCTATCATCACACCATCAGCGAAGATGTATACGGTATATTCGCCGGGATTGAGGAACTCCTCGATATCCCAATATACGGTAACGCCCTGCTCCTCACCGGTGTACTCGATAAACTTCTTGATGCTGTATTCAAGTTTGGCGCTCTCGTACTTGAAGGTGCGCGAGGCATCCTTCGTGAGCACTGTACCGTCGGGACTGGTGATACGCACATAGAGGGTGCGCTCGCCAGTAGTTGCAGTGATGTTCTTGACGATAGTAAAGTCAATGACAAACTTGATAGCGCTCTTTACGCTATTGGTGGCCTTGCCACGCTTGTTGCGCGGCTCAATGCGGATGTTGGTAGCATCGAGCTGTGCGGCAAGGGTAACCTTGTCGCTCAAAGTCTTGGCCTCCTCGCGTAGCGTCTCTACCTTCTTGGTCACTTCTGCATATTGGGTACGCACACGCTTGTTCTCCTTGGCAAGTTTCTCATTGGCCTGATTAAGCGAGTCAATCTGCATCACATAGCTGCGCATCACTGTACGCACCGTCTTGAGCTCCTTCTTCAGACGCGCTATCTCGGCAGCGTTGCTAGCCTTTGTGGCACGCAACTCCTCAAGCAGCTGCTGGGTACGGAGCTTCTCGCGCTCAAGCTGGGCTACGAGCGAATCGTTAGTGATGAGTATCTGCATCTCGTCGTACTGTGTGGCGAAAGTGCTGTACTCGCTCTCCATCTCCTCCTTTTCGAGTTCAAAGAGCTGCACCATCTCCTCATTGGCCTTGTTGGCCTGACTGAGACGCACACCAAGATATGCCAGTGCACCGACAAGAAGCACGGCAAGGACAATGATAAGGATTAGAGTTTTCTTATTCATATATAAGGGGAAATTCTGGAGTTCTGAAGTTACAGAAGTCCAGGTGATGGTTTGACTATGATAGCCTATCAAACCAACGGCAGAAACTATTGGCTACACACCTGAACTACTGATTCCTAAACTCCTTATAAATTATTTCAACTTTGCAATAGTCTCCTTGATTGCTGCAATCTTGCTTTCTGCGTCGGCTTGTTTCTTGCGTTCTGCTGCTACTACGGCTTCGGGAGCATTGCTTACAAAGCGCTCGTTAGAGAGCTTCTTCATCACGGAGTTAAGGAAGCCTTCGAGATAGGTGAGCTCGGCTTGCAACTTTGCTACTTCGGCTTCTACATCGATGAGGCTACCCAGAGGTACCGCATATTCGGTAGTGCCTACCATGAATGAAGAGGTGCCGTCGCTCTTGGCTTCAACCACATTGATAGTTTCAAGGTTACCCATCTTCTCAATGATGGCATTGTAAGCGGCTACGCCATGTGTACCTACCACTTCGAGTGCAAGAGTCTCCTTTTGTGCGATGTTCTTCTGCAGACGAATGGTACGCA
>JAFYMV010000019.1 GCA_017548225.1 Bacteroidaceae bacterium
GATTATTTCAGTCGTGCCATGAACTTTTCGCGGTCTACGATGAAACGGGTGTGCTCGCCTTCGCCGATGAGGCCCTCTTCGTCATTGGCGGTGACGGTAAACTGTAGTTTGCGCCCCTCAATGGCGGTAAGGGTGGCGGTGGCAGTAATGATTCGTCCATGTGCGGTGGGTTTGAGATGCGAGGCTGAAATGTGTCCGCCTACAGTGGTTTGCCCTTCGCTCAAATGGGGCGCTACGCAGTGCATGGCCGCCTCTTCCATCAAGGCGATCATGGATGGAGTTGCTAGTACGCGCAAGTCGCCGCTTCCTACATGGGCGGCCAGGTGGTGCTCCTCTACGGTGCGGGTGCTGGTATGGGTAAGTCCGTTTTGTAACATATGCGTTGTGTTTTTTTTTTATTGCTGGTGTAAAGGTACGATAATGCGAGCAAAATAAAAAGTTTGCTTTGATATTTCTAGTCGTTGTTTTTTGTGAATATCGGGATAAACCTTGCTTTTTTATGTTGTTCGCTTTATCTTTGCAATGATATAAGGTTATATAATATGAATAAGGAAATTACATTTGACCGTTTTATTCGTGGGCTTATTGCCATAGCAGCATGTGTGGTGGCTTGCCTGCTCATCAGCAGGTTGAGTGGAGCACTACTGCCATTCCTCATCGCATGGCTCTTTTGCTATTTGGTGTATCCGATTGTGAAGTTCTTCCAATATAAAGTGGGGCTTAAGAGTCGTTTGCTCGCTGTAGCGGTGGTGCTATTGCTTATTGCTGGGCTCATTGTGGGTGCATGCTTTCTAGTAATACCGCCAGTGGTGCAAGAATTCGTTACGCTTAAGGGGTTTGTCCTTAATTATATTACTTCGGATGGAGGTAATGCAACTATCCCCGATGTGGTGAATGAGTTTGTGCACAGACATATAGATATGGCCGCGGTGGAGAGCTATTTCTCGGTAGATCGTATTGGAGAACTTGTAAGGGGTGCTCTGCCCAAGATTTGGAGTGTGGTGACACAGTCGTTCAGCCTTATGTGGGGATTGGTGGCAGTATTTATGGTGATGGTGTATATCCTTTTTATCCTCAAAGACTATGAGCGATTGGAACGCGGATGGGTGAGCCTGATACCAGAAAAGTATCGTGAGCGTGTGGTAAACCTCGTAGAAGATGTAGAGGGTAGTATGAGTAACTATTTTCGTGGACAGGCGCTCGTGGCTTTGTGTGTGGGTATATTGTTCAGTATTGGTTTTGTTATCATCGACTTTCCTTTGGCTATTGGCTTCGGACTTTTCGTGGGATTGCTCAATATCGTGCCCTATCTGCAAACTGTAGCGCTAGTGCCTACCGTATTCTTGGCGCTGGTTAAAGCTGCCAATACGGGAGAGAACTTTTGGTGGATACTTGTGGCTGCGGGTATTGTGTTTCTTGTGGTACAGGCGATACAGGAAACCATTCTTATACCGCGTATAATGAATAAGGTAACGGGGCTCAACCCTGCTGTGATTTTACTGTCGCTCTCTATTTGGGGAAGTTTGCTCGGACTTGTGGGTATGATTATTGCATTGCCTGCCACTTCGCTGCTCCTTTCGTATTATCGTCGTTTCTTGAGGAAACAGGAAATAGAGGATAGCGGAACGGAAAAGGGGTGATGTGCGGGCATAAACAGCCTTCCCGAAACAAAAAATATGGGTGTGAGGAATAAAAAGGGGCAAAAAAGTTTGTGTTTTCGCAAAAAGTTCCTACCTTTGCACTCGCAAATGCGAAAGCGCTTGCATAAGAGGTCGATTCGCTAGCTCAGCAGGTAGAGCACATCCCTTTTAAGGATGGGGTCTTGGGTTCGAGCCCCAAGCGAATCACTGGAGAGAGGACTCTTTAGAGCTCCTCTCTTTTTTTGTGTCATTACGAATATTGTCCAATGAAAAGAAAAATTGTGCCTCTTTTTTATATTTACTCGTTGAGTTTTGGCGTTTCGCTCGAATTTTACTACCTTCGCACAAAATTTCATAAAGAGTTATGATTAATAGAGTTCTTATCAGACTGAAGGTGATTCAGGTGATCTATGCCTACTATCAGAATGGAGGCAAGAATTTAGAGGCCGCAGAGAAGGAGTTGTTCTTTAGCTTGTCAAAGGCGTATGACTTGTATAAGTATCTGTTGTTGTTGATGGTAGAGGTTACGCAATTTGCTGACCGCCGCATTGATAATCGTCGCCATAAGTTGCGTCCCTCTTACGAGGATCTCAACCCTAATACTCGTTTTATTGACAATGCCTTTATGGCACAGTTGATGCAGAACGCACAGCTTGAGGAGTTCCGTGCCAACCAAAAGCGTACTTGGGATGATGAGGGCGATTTTGTAAAGCATCTATTTGAGAAGATGGAGCAGACCAAAGCTTATCAAGAATACATGAGCAAGGATGCTTTGACCTATGAGGATGATCGCGAATTGTGGCGTAAGTTGTATCGTTCTACTATCGCTCAAAACGAAACAATTGATGAGATTCTGGAGGAACAAAGTCTCTATTGGAACGACGATAAGGCCATTGTAGATACCTTCGTGTTGAAGACCATCAAACGATTTGAGCCCGAAAATGGTGCAGCGCAAGAACTGATGCCCGAATACAAGGATGATGAGGACAAGGAGTTTGCTCGTAAATTGCTGCGCACTGCTATTGCCAATGGCGATGCTTATCGCAAGCTCATGGAAAACAATGCAAAGAACTGGGATATGGAGCGATTCGCCTTTATGGATATCCTTATCATGCAGGTGGCATTGGCCGAGATTTTCTCATTCCCCTCAATCCCTGTATCTGTGTCGCTCAATGAGTATGTGGAGATTGCCAAGATGTATAGCACGCCCAAGAGTGGTAGCTTTATCAATGGTATGCTCGACTCTATTGTAAATCAACTGAAGAGTGAGAACAAACTCAATAAGCAATAAGTTAAATAGGATATAATCATTCATTAAAAATAGAAGTAATATGTTGTTATTGCAAGCACAAGCAGCAGGAGGTTCTCTCCTTTCATCACCCATCGTAATGTTGGTGTTGATGTTCGTTATCATGTGGTTTTTTATGATTCGTCCGCAGCGTAAGCAGCAGAAGGCTCTTGAGGCTTTCCGCAACAGCCTTGCTGCAGGTCAGCAGGTGGTAACAAGCGGTGGCATATATGGTACCGTAAAAGATATCATCAATGAGAACGGACGCAGCATCGTGGTGTTGGAGATTGCCACAGGCGTGAAAATCAAGATTGATAAGTCGTCTGTATTTGCCGATATGTCGGCAACTGCACAGCAGAAGTAAATGACGATGGCAAGAAAACAGCCACATCAGTTACAACAAACCAAACAATTTGTAAGAAACTTCCTGCGCATCAATGATGGCGGGGAGTTTCTCGTGTTTTTGTTTTTCCTCCTCGCAGCTTTCGTCTTCTGGTATCTGACTACGATGCATCAGGAGTACGAGATGACTTATACCGTAAAACTGGAACTGAAAAACTTGCCGAACAATCTGTTGGTAACCGAGCCATTACCCAAAGAAATGAAGGTTGTGCTCAAGGATAAGGGGGACAAGTTGGTTGAGTACAAGGCGCGTGGAGTCATGAAGGAGTTGGCTTTGGACTATCATCGCCAATCCAATGCGATGGGGCGCACGGCGATTTATGGCACAGAACTGCGTAAACTGTTGAGTGCTGGGCTGGCTTCGTCGACTCAAATTGTATCTACCTCATTAGATACCCTGAAATACTATGTGGCTGATGCTCGTGGGGTAAAGTTGCCCTTGCGCTTGAGAGGTCAGATTGAGGCAGACAAGCAGCACATGGTGGAGCATGTAACCATGATTCCTGATAGTGTAACCGTATGGGCTGCACGCCAAGTGGTCGATACAATGACTGCTGTTTACACTCCCTATGTGCGGTATGTAGGTCTTGTTGATTCGGTAAAGCAAACAATCAAATTAGATACCGACGAGTGGGGTGTCCGCTATTCGCCTTCTGAAGTGACGCTCAATGTGGGGGTAAGTCCCTATGTGAGCAAAAGCGTGATGGTTCCCGTTGAAGGGTATATGTTCCCTTATGGGCAGCAGTTGAAGACCTTTCCGTCGAAGGCTAAGGTGTCATTCCGTGTTAGTCTGAACAATTTCCGTCAGGTTACCGAGGATGATTTCAAAATTCTCGTCCGCTATGCTCAAATACGCGACAATGTGTCGGGTAAGGTGGTGCTTGGTTTGGATGGAATGCCTGATAATGTCACGGATGTGGTGATTGAGCCCTCTGAAGTGGACTATCTGATAGAAATGAACGCACCGCTATATTAGTCGGCATAAGAATGCATACTGCTCCATATATAATAGGTGTTACGGGTGGCATCGGCAGCGGAAAATCTGTCGTGTCGCGTTTGTTGCGTCTAATGGATGTGCCTGTATATGATTGCGATAGTGAGGCCAAACGCCTGATGTGTGAAAATGCGTCAATTCGCAAAGCACTTATTCGTACTGTGGGTGATAGGGTATACGATGCTATGGGTAGGCTTGATAGAGCGTGCCTTGCATCATATATGTTTGGTAATGCCGAACGGGTAGCTTTGATTAATAGTATCGTGCATCCTGTGGTGCGTGCCGACTTTAGAGCGTGGGCACAGCATGCGGATAGAGCGGTAGTAGCAGTGGAGAGTGCCATACTCTTTGAGGCTGGTATGGAGGCTGATGTCGATGCTGTGTGGTTGGTGCATGCTCCGGAGGATATGCGCTTGCAGCGTGCCATTAAGCGCGATGCCTCTAATGAGAAGGCAGTGCGTAGTCGCATGCAGAGCCAGTTGGACGAGCAGGAGTATATGCGGCGTGCAGATGTGGTGTTGCAAAACGATGGCAACCATTCGCTGATAAGTCAGGTGCGGGAATTGCTCTCTCAACGATGAGACTTGATGGCGAAAATGTAAGTGGCTCCCTTATATTCGTTCGTTGAGATTTGTTTTTTCTCATCTCTTGCACTAATTTTGCTCCCACAATGAAATGAAATAGTATTAACATAAACCATAAAAAGAAAATTATTATGCTCAAAACTGTGTTGTCTGTTGCCGGAAAGCCCGGTTTGTATAAGCTCGTGTCAAGCGGACGCAACATGCTTATCGTAGAAGCCCTTGATGCTACCAAAAAGCGCTTGCCCATCCATGAGGTGGATAAGGTGGTTTCACTTGGCGATATTGCTATGTTTACCGAAGATGAAGAGGTGCCTTTGTGGCAGGTGTTGGAGAGTGTGAAGACCAAGTGTGAAGGTGCTGCTTGTGCTGTCGACCATAAGAAGGCTTCAAATGAGGAATTGGCCGATTTCTTCGCAGAGGTACTCCCCAACTATGACCGCGATCGTGTATATATGTCTCATGTGCGCAAGCTCATTCAGTGGTATAACATTCTTGTGGCTGCTAACCTTACAGACTTTGTGCCTGAAGAAGCTGAAGTAGAAGAGTAATCGGAATGTATATGAAGAAGCTATTGGTTGCAGGAGTTTTTGCAGGACTCTTGTCTTCATGTGGCAGTGTGCTGACCTTGAATACTTCATACGGTCAGGCTGCTGACGAAGTTGTAGCAACAGAGGCTACGCAGGAAACGGCAGTAGTAGCAGAGAGTGCTGATGCTGACTTGTTGGGCAGTTTGCTTGGTGCGTTGGCTGGTAATGGCGCTACGGAAAGTAATAGTGATGGTACTGCATTGACCACTGGTGGTGTGGTGTCAGGTTTGTTGGGTTCCATTCTTGAAGCCTTTACTACCATAGATGACAACTCCATCGTGGGTACTTGGGATTTCAAGGGATCGGCCTTTGTGTTTGAGAGCGAAAATGTTGTGGCAAGTCTCGGTAGCGATGTGGTAGCTACGCAAGTAGAGGCAAAGGTAGACCAATACTTGGCAAAGTACGGCATCAAAGAAGGTGCATGCTCTATCACCTTCAATGGGGATGGTACATACATGTTTGTCGCAGGTGAACGCTATGTAGAAGGCGAGTATGAGCTCAATGAAAAGACGAAAGAGCTGACAATGACCTTTGGCATGTTTAAGACTACCGCTATCCTTGTATACGATGCTGGTACGATAAATCTTGTATACCAAAGTGATGCTCTCCTCAATATGGTTAAAGCTATCGGTGCCAAGGGTACCAATGCTACATTTGCATTGTTGAGCAAGTTGCTGGAGCAGTATGATGGTATGCGCGTAGGTATGGCTTTTGCCAAATAAGAAATAGTGTAAGGCTAAAAAGAGATAGAGGCAGCTTCGCAATTGCGGGGCTGTCTTTTTTGTGAACTTTTTTGAC
>JAFYMV010000106.1 GCA_017548225.1 Bacteroidaceae bacterium
CCTATGCCATGCAAGCCATCCATCTTGATTGTGAGGGGGGCTGCACTATGTACATGGCGTATGAGGGGGCTTTCCCATACGGCAGGTTGCGCATCTAGCCAAGCGCGGTCGAAGACCTCGCGTGAGGTGCCACCATCGATGGTCAGGTATCCTACGCCGAACGAAGTGAGGTTTTGGAAGAAATGGGTACCTTGCGACGGCTCTATGTGGCGACCATCAGTGCTGACTTCTGCAATGAGTCTCACGGCAGAAATGTCGGCCCATTCTACAGGTACGCCTAATGCCATGTCGGAACTTCCCCATCGGCCTTCGCCAGCAAGGATATAGCCCGTACCTTCTTCAGAGAATGTGCGGTTTAGGCGACGAATCTCATCAGCAGTGGCGCGATTATTGGCCATGGAGAAGGCTCCTTCCTTAAGGTAGATGATGTCATGCACATCGTTGATGATTCCGTTTCCGAGCGAGCGGGTAGAGTAGAGGAGGCGTTGGCTGTTGGGGATTGCCGTGAGATCCTCGTCAATACATTCGCGAGCGCTCACGATAGGACGAATCTGTAGAGGATAGAAAATGTTTTCTCCAAATCTTACTGCAAATTCAACCTCTACGGGACGACGCATCTCATTGGCTCCGTATTGCAATACCAGTTGGATAATCTTTGCTAGAGGGAAGGCTTCATAGCGTAGTACACCTGCGAAGGTGATGAGTTTGCGGCCACGCATATGGGGGGTGTCGTATATCATATCGTCATCGCGCACATAGGTTGAGGCTATCCAGTCAAGTGTGCCGTCGGGCTCCGCCTCGCGCACATTGAGTCGTACGAGATCGAAAGTCTCGTCCTTTGCGATGGGGCGGTCAGCAGTCGCAAGGTCAAGGGCGAGAAAGGTGCTTTGTGTCTCTTTGAGAGCCAGTTGGGGGTCGCTGGTCTGTATGATGTGATCGGGGTGGGCAGGCGATAGTCGGAGCGATTTGCCTCCGTCGACAATATGCTTACCAAGTCCGAGTGCAAGGTTGACAACGCCCTCATCGGCAGTTTCCTCGCCTACGGGGTAGAAATTGATGGAGCGTGCTACGCCCGAGCAATGGGGGTAGAAGCGCGTGCCGTGTTTGTCACCTACCACCTCTTGCAGAATGATGGCCATTTTTTCCTGGTCAATCACATTACTTGTGGCACTCATATAAGCTTTGGATCCGCTATAATATACTGAAGCATATACACCCTTGATAGCATCGGCAATGTGGCGCGCCATAGCTTCGCAATCCTCACGGTCGGGAATCATATAGGTGGCATACACACCGGCATAAGGTTGGTAGTGAGAATCTTCGAGCAGTGATGATGAGCGTATGGCTACGGGACCTGTAACTACTTCGCAGAAGGTTTGGATGTCTCTTAACAAATCTTCGGGAAGCCGCGATGCAAGGAAAGCTTGGAGTATGGTCTCATCGGGGGCATCGGACAAAGCAATAGGGTAGAGGTTGTTGTCCTCCATGAAGCGATCGAAGATATCAGTACACAGTACAAGGGTTTTGGGAATGCGTACTTCAACATTGGGGATAGCTTCGAATACGGCATGCTTTTTCAGGATGTGGTCGATGAAAGCAATGCCACGCCCTTTACCTCCGAGCGATCCTTCACCGATGCGGGCAAAGTGCGAGAATTTGTCAAAACGGCCGCGCAGATATTCGGCCACAACGCCACGATTCTTCATCTTACGATAGCGTACGATGGCATCAAAGATGAGTTGGCGATGTTCGAGTACATCGTCGTACTCATCTTGGGTGATGTGTTTGAGGAATTCTGATAGGGGGAACATGGCACGTGAGCAGAGCCAACGCGAAATGTGGTTGCGGGCTGTGTGGTATACAAAAGATTCTTCGGGTATGGTGAAGATGTTGTCTTGTAATTCTTTGAGGTTGTGTACGCGCACTACTTCGGCTCCTGTACTCGGATCTCGGAAGATAAGGTCGCCGAAACCAAAATGTTGTTCTATGCGGTCGCGTAGGTCGATGCTCATTTTCTTTGAGTTCTTGTCTACGAATCCCGCGTTAACCTCTGCGGCCCACATGCGGTTATCGCTTTCGCTTGACTGCATAATCAAGGGGAGAAACTCGTCGCATGCGCGAATCTCGCGTAGTAGTCTCACGCCTGCATCACTCTCCTTGGTAGTGCTTTCATTCATTGGGAAACGCACATCGGAGATGACTCCCAAAGTGTTGTTCTGATAGGTGGTATAAAGTTTCCAGGCCTCCTCGTAGTTGCGCGCCAATACGATCTTGGGGCGACCGCGCATGCGGAGTGTGGCTTGGTGCGCATTGAGTGCTTCGGTAGCAAAGGAACGGCTTTGCTCAAGCACATATTTGTAGAGATTGGGGAGTACTGAAGAGTAGAATCTGATAGAGTCCTCCACGAGAAGTATCATCTGAACGCCACCTTCGCGGATATCGTGGTCGAGATTCATTTTATCCTCCATGAGCTTGATGATGGAGAGTAGCAGCTCGGTGTTACCCAGCCAGCAGAAGACATACTCGAAAAGGCTCAAGTCTTGTCGCTCCATGTATCGCGTGATACCATGCGAGAAGGGGGTGAGCACTACGATAGGGGTGTCGGGGAAATGTTGCTTGATGCCGCGTCCGATATCAAATGCATCGGAGTTGTCAGTACCAGGCATACATATCACGAGATCAAAACGCATCTGTTGGAGTACCAGCGTTGCTTCTTCTTGTGTACTTACTTGCGTGAAGCGCGGAGGGTAGCGTAGTCCCAATCGGGTATACTCCTCGAAAAGCTTCTCGTCAATGCGGCCGTCGTCTTCGAGCATAAAGGCATCGTAGGGGTTGGCCACGAGGAGTACATTGAATACGCGTCTGGTCATGAGGTTGACAAACGAGGTGTCCTTAAGGAAGGGATTAAACTTCTTTAGCTGCGTTTCCATATTATATATATTGCTAGCCACAAAGATACGAAAAACGAGTGAATAGAGAAATAATCGATAAGCATAAATGTTTCATGATTGATATTAATCTATTCTCTGCAAGTATGGATAGGTTGCTAAAAATCTCTATAGAGTTTAGGAAAAAACGATAGAGAGATTTTGTAAATTCTCTAGAGTGATTTTTTCATCTTTGTACATAGTTGGATTATTGTGGAAATATTCAAGAGAATATAAAACAAATAGCACTGCTTGTGGCAGTGCTATTTGTTTTATGCATGAATAATGCTTGTTTACTCATTATTGCGAATGGGGTCATTATACTTCTCCTGCAGCTTGGCGAGCTTCTTCATCATGCGGTTGGTTATGCGTTCGGTGCCGGGCTTACCATAGAGGTTGTTGAGCTCGTTGGGGTCATTCTTCAAGTCGTACAATTCCCATGTGTTGATGTCATTGTAGAAATGAATGAGTTTGTAGCGGCCATCGCGTACACCATAGTGGCGCTTCACATAGTGCTCGGCGGGGTACTCATAGAAGTGATAGTAAAGCGCATCGCGCCATTTAGTCTTCTTGCCCTCGAGCAAGGGGAGGAATGACTCTCCATGCATCTCTTCGGGCACCTCTACACCTGCGAGGTCAAGGAAGGTGGGGCCGTAGTCGATATTTTGTACCAATTGGGTTATATCGCCCTTCTTGCCACCAGGCAAACGCACGAGCAGCGGTGTGCGGAACGATTCTTCGTACATGAAGCGCTTGTCGAACCATCCGTGTTCGCCCATGTAGAAACCTTGGTCTGATGTGTACACAATCATTGTATTCTCAAGCAGTCCTTCTTTCTCAAGGTAGTCGAGCACGATACCGATGTTGCGGTCTACCGAAGTGATGACGCGTAGATAATCGCGCATGTACTGCTGGAATTTCCATTCAGCCAGTTCGTTGCCCGACAGGTTGCGCGCCTTGAAATCGGCAATGATTGGGTCGTAGTGGCGGTCCCAAGCAGCCTGTACATCAGGACGCATGCGCTGGCGATACATCTCGCGTCCCCAACCTTCGTAGGCGCTGTGCAACTCGTTTTCACGATCGGCCATTTTCAAGTCATATACGATACTCATGTCTTTGGCGATGCTCATACTCTGCTGTTGTGCAGCGAGACGACCTTCGTAGTTGTCGTAGAAGGTTTCGGGTACGGGGAAATTGCTGTCGCTGAAGAGCTCGAGGTCGCAGGTGTCGGGCATCCATGTGCGGTGAGGAGCCTTGTGGTGCAAGAGAAGACAGAAAGGTTTCTCGGGGTTGCGTAAGCTATCAAGCCAGTTGATGGCTACATCGGTTGTGATATTGGTGGCGTAGCCTTCACGCTGAATCTTCTCTCCGTTGCGGATAAAGTAGGGGTCATAGTATTCGCCCTGGCCGATAAGAATATCCCAATAGTTGAAGCCTGTGGGGTTTGAAGCCAAGTGCCACTTTCCTACTACAGCAGTTTCATATCCTGCTTGCTGTAATAATTTGGGGAAGGTGAGTTGTGAACCATCAAAATAGGTGTGGTTGTTGGTGAAGCCATTTGCATGACTGTGTTTACCGGTGAGCATGCAGGCGCGGCTGGGACCACTGATTGAGTTGGCTACAAAACTATTGGTGAAGCGTACACCTTCATTGGCGATACGGTCAATGTTAGGGGTCTCAATGTAGCGCTGGTCATAAGCGCTGATGGTTTGGTACGAGTGGTCGTCGCACATGATGAAAAGGATGTTCATCGGCTGCTCGGGTGCCACAGCCTCTTGTTTCTTGTCGCCTCCCGTGCAAGCTGCAAGGCCTGCGAGTGCGGGAAGGAGGAAATGGTTCTTTTGCATTTCGTGTGTTGTGTTTATCGGTTATTTAATTTTGAAATATTCGAGTATAGTCGATTTTGTGTTAGTCCTCATTTTCGCTTGTGGGAGCTGTAACCTTACGGAATGCTGCAGGTACAGGAGCTTCAAAGTGCATGAGCTCGTGTGTTACAGGGTGCACGATTGACAAACGGTGATTGTGTAGCATTAGTCGACCTATAGGATTGGTTGCACCGCCATACTTGCGGTCACCTGCTACGGGATTGCCGATTTCTGCGAGCTGTACGCGTATCTGGTTTTTGCGTCCTGTGAAAATCTGTATGTCGAGCAATGCGTGGTAGTTGTTGTTTTGCACTACGCGGTAGCGTGTTACCGCCAATCGTCCCTCGTCAGGTTTGCGGGCTACATACACCATCATATTGTTGCTGTTTTCCACAAGATTGTGGCGCAATTCTTGTTGGGTCATCTCGGGGCATCCTTCTACGACTGCTGTGTAAGAGCGTTCGCGCACATAATTATCCCAATTGTAGCGCAATTCGCGTTGCAAGTCTGGGTCTTTGGCGAAAACAAGGATACCAGAGGTGTACTGATCCAAACGGTGGCATACATAAGCCATCGAACGGGCGTCCTTCTGTTTCAAGTAATCGGTAAGTAAGCTTTGTGCTGTCTTTTTGTTGGTGTCGCGCCCCATGGTAAGTAGTCCTGCGGCTTTCTCCACTACTACGAGATATTTGTCTTCATAAATGATGTGCAACTGGTTGGCGCGCAATACGGCAAATGGACGGGTAAAGTTAACGGATACTCTGTCGCGCGGAGTGAGTGGAGTGTCAAACTGGGTGAGAGGTTGTCCGTTTACTGCCACATGATGATGAGCCAGCATTGACTTGATATCACTTTTGCTCTTCGGAGCAAGTATCATATAAAGGAAAGGGAGTAGGGTAGTATCCTCTACGGGCGAGTAGTGGAATATCTGGTTAGGTCCTTTCTTTCCGTGTCGTTTGTTGTTTCGCATTTTAATATTGTTTGTAGTGCGAAGGTACGGCATTATGTGCAGATATGCAAAAGAAACAATGGAAAAAGAGGCTAAAAGTAATGTTGCTACCTCTTCTTTATATAATAATGTATAAAATGGCAATCGTTATAGGACTAAATGGGTTCCCAAAATGTTTCCCATCGCGAGGATTTTTGGTTTCACCCTCCCTGTTTTTTCATAGGTGCGTTTGTTTCTCGTCGCAGGTGCGTTTGTTGTAATTCGCAGGTGCGATGCTTTTGTGGTATAAAAAAGTGCTTTTTCTATGTTTTGCAACCTATGGATATCAATTTCCTTCAATCCATCTCCTTTGTTCTTTTCCGGCCTATCTTGAAAACCAGCCTTTTACGGAATTTGTTAAAAAATCTTGTAAAAAAAGTTTCAATAATGTTTGGTCAGTAATTTAAAAGTGTCTACCTTTGCATCCGCAATCGAGAGGGACACCCCTTGAGAGTGTAAAAAGA
>JAFYMV010000107.1 GCA_017548225.1 Bacteroidaceae bacterium
GGCCAACTGCTTCTTGATGCACTCCTGATTGTGGCGGAGAGTCTCCTCATTGAGCAGGTTGCGCTCCTGCGACTTGCCCGAAGGGTCGCCAATCATACCAGTAGCACCGCCTACGAGTGCCAGAGGCTTGTGGCCACAACGCTGCAAGTGGCGGAGCATCATCACACCGCAAAGGTGACCGATGTGCAGTGAGTCGGCTGTGGGGTCGATACCCAAGTAAGCCGTTACCATTTCTTTACTCAACAACTCTTCTGTTCCGGGCATCATGGTGTGCACCATGCCGCGCCATTGAAGTTCTTCTACAAAGTTCATATTGTCAGTTTTATTATATTCCTATTATTTATGGTGCAAAGGTACTAAATATATCGTCACCTTCGTGATATTGCTATGTTTTTTGTACAAAAAAGCCCACTATTTACTTGTCATGATGTCTACGACCATGCGATTGGTCTCCTCCATCGCCTCGCGTCCGATGCTTGTCAGGTTGCGTATGCTACGGTCTACATCTTCGTCGATAATGCCCTCAAGATTGGTTACCGAGCGATTCTGCATGGCGAGCATGGCCGATAGCATGGCGGTAGACACACCGCTCGACAACTTCAGTGAGCAGCTGGGCTTGGCGCCATCGCAGATCATGCCGGTAAGGTTGGCAATCATGTTCTTTACGGCATAGCCAATCTGCTCGTAGCTACCTCCCATCATGTAGGTGATACCGCAGCTGGCTCCTGTAGAGGCTACGATACATCCGCAAAGTGCCGACAGGCGACCCAAGCTCTGCTTGATATAGATAGCCGTCAAGTTACTCAAGGCCAATGCCCTCACATAAGTTTCGCGATCCACTTTATGGTCTCGCGCATACACTGCCACTGGTACGGTTGCTGCAATACCCTGATTGCCGCTGCCCGAGTTGGACATCACGGGAATCGGAGCCCCCGACATGCGGGCATCGCAAGCCGAGCAGGTGTAGGCCATGATGTGAGCCAGTGTGCTGTCGCCCACCATATGTTGGCTCTCTTCATTCTTGAGCATATTGCCCACTTGGTGTCCGTAGCGTGCTTTGAAAGCATTCTCGGCAGCCTCCATATTCATTTGGCCAGAAGCCTCGATAAAATCAATCTCTTCGAGGGGAGCCTCAACGATAAAGTCATAGATGCGACGAAGATTGAGCGCCAACTCTTCTTCACTATTGGCAACATCTTCGCCAGCCTTGCTTGTCTGCACCGCCTGCGCACCCTCCTCTTCGATAAATCGTGTATGGGCACCGCAGATAACGGCTTTCTCCGTACGACCTTCAGCGTGGGCTACCACCTTGATATATAGCCCGTCGGGGGCATCTTCCTTGAGACGAATATTGATGCGACCCTCGTCAATATACTGTTTGCCGCGCTCCACCGCTTCGGGGTTAACCTCCTTGAGCACTTCCAACTTGTAGCTGCTCTTACCCACAATCATACCCAATGCGATGGCAATGGGCAGACCAATCATCCCAGTTCCGGGAATGCCTACGCCCATGGCATTCTTCAGCACATTCATGCTGAGCTCCACCTCCACGCGCTCGGGCAGTGTGCCCAATCGTTCTGCGGCGCGTGCGGCACATAATGCCACAGCCACTGGCTCGGTGCATCCGATTGCCGGCACCACCTCATGCTGTATGAGCGAAATTATTCGCATTCTTTCCTCTTTGCAAAGCATAGTTATAGATATTTCTGCAAAGTTAAAGTTTTTTTTGTCAATAACCATCAAGTTGAGTGATATTATTGCAACTATAATGAATTAAGGATGGACTCAAAATTCACTGAACCCATTCTATTTTTTCACAAGTGCCACCGCAACTTTTCGCAGGTGCGATAAAAGAGTTTCGCAGGTCTATTTTTTCAGTTCGATACGGAATGTCGTGCCCTTGTTCAGCTCCGAATGCTTCACATAAATGCGTCCCTTGTGGTAGCTCTCAATGATGCGCTTGGCCAGCGACAAGCCCAATCCCCAACCGCGTTTCTTGGTGGTGAATCCAGGAGAGAACACACTGCCCCAAAGGCTCTTGTGGATACCCTTGCCGGTATCTTCGACATCGATGAATACACGCTCATCAGTCTGCGCCACATGAATATGAATGCTACCCTCGCCGTCCATCGCGTCAATGGCATTCTTGCAGAGGTTCTCGATGACCCACTCAAAGAGCGGACTGCACATGCGCACCGTGATGGGTCGCTCAGGCTGACGGAGGCTGATGGTCACATGCTCCGAAGAGCGGCGGTTGATGTACGACACCACGCGCTGCAATGCCTCACCCAAGTTCTCGGGTGTAGTCTCGGGCAGCGAGCCAATCTTCGAGAATCGCTCGGCAATAATCTCGAGGCGATGCACATCCTTGCTCATCTCGGGGATGAGTTCGTCATTGGGATAGGTAGTACGCAGTATCTCGGTCCACGCCATGAGCGACGATATGGGCGTACCCAACTGATGGGCAGTCTCTTTTGAGAGCCCTACCCACACGCGATTCTGCTCGGAGCGTTTCATGCTGAGCAGCGCAAACAGCGCCACAGCAAGGAACACCACGAATACCCCAAACTGCACATAGGGATACACCTCAAGGCGCTTCAGCATCAGCGAGTCGTCGTAGCACACATCATAGTATTCGCCCGGCTCATCCATATCCATGCGGATGATATGTCCCGCCTCGCGCATGGCAGCAGCTTGGTGCATGAGGTAGCCCAGCGTGTCGGTGCCATGTATGCGGATATTGCTGTAGCTGTCTATGCCGCCCTTATTGTCGAGCACGATGACAGGGATATTGCTGTTGCCTCGTATGACAGTGAGCACAAGCGTAAGGTCGGTACCCTCATCGGCATTGTTGAAGGTGCGCATCGCTTCGGTCCATATCTCCATGCGGGCACTCTCCTCTCGGGCAAGGTCGCGCACCAGTGAGTTGGAGAAGACAAGAGACCCCACACCGAGCAGTACGGCAAAAATGATGAGAATAAGCTTTATCGTTCGAGTACGGTTAATCCATTCCATAGCAATAGCAGTTTTTATGGTATGAAACGCAGAATCAGCCAAAATCGTATGCGTGAGCGGTGCGAAAATTGCGCTGCGGCGAAAAAAAAGGGCAAAAACTTGGCTATTCGCCCATATTGCTGTATATTTGCACGATAGAGTGAAATCTAATTAGTAATTAACCTTAATACAAACATTTATGAAAGTAAAACACATCCTTTCGTTGGTATTGGCAGTGGTGTTCGCCAGCTGCAGCCAAAAGCAAATGTCTCCGTATGCTACCGCATGGCACTGGGACAAGGGTACTATCGTAGTTGAAACTCCCGAGCGCCCTGCTGGTCAGGAGCATGTACTCGGCCTCACCGCTCCCAAGCTCGAGACCGTACGCGTTGGTTTCGTAGGTCTTGGCATGCGCGGTCCTTGGGCTGTAATGCGTTTTGCTCACATCCCCGGTGTTGAGATTGTTGCTCTTTGCGACTATGAAGAGGGTCGTGCAGAGGCTTGTCAGAAGTATCTCCGCGACGCTGGATTGATGCCTGCTGACATCTACTCTGGCGAGAAGGGCTACGAGGAGCTTTGCAAGCGCGACGACATCGACCTCGTATATGTAGCTACCGACTGGAACCACCACTTCCCCGTAGCAAAGTTTGCGATGGAGAATGGCAAGCACGCTGCTATCGAGGTGCCTTCAGCTATGAACCTCAAGCAGTGCTGGGAGCTCATCGACCTCTCTGAGCAGACTCGTCTCCACTGCTTCATCCTCGAAAACTGCTGCTACGACTACTACGAGATGAACGCCCTCGCTATGGCGCAGGACGGTATCTTCGGTGAGATTATCCGCGCCGA
Source organism: Bacteroidaceae bacterium (assembly GCA_017548225.1). Classification (GTDB taxonomy): domain Bacteria; phylum Bacteroidota; class Bacteroidia; order Bacteroidales; family Bacteroidaceae; genus UBA1189. The sequence continues at coordinate 3,841 of JAFYMV010000107.1, forward strand.
GGGTGCTTACATCCACGGCCTCGAGTGGTTCTGGGATTCATATTGGAAGGACCCCGCTGATAACGATGTTAACGACCTCCACTGGCGTTTGAAGTACAACCAGGAGAACCGTGGCGATGTATACGCTACTCACGGCCTTGGTCCCGTAGCACAGTGCATGGACATTCACCGTGGCGACCGCTTCACCACCCTTATCGCTATGGATACCGAGAGCTTCGTAGGTAAGGAGCTCGTAGAGAAGAAGACTGGCGAGGAGTGCACAGACTTCCGCAATGGTGACCACACCACTACCCTCATGCGTACAGCTAACGGTAAGGTTGTAGAGATCCAGCACAATGTGATGACTCCCCAGCCCTACAACCGCTTGTTCAAGCTCACCGGTACCAAGGGTTATGCAACCAAGTACCCCACACCTGAGTTTGCACTCTCAAGCGACGCTCTCGCTGGCACATCAGCTCCCCAGATGGACAACATCAACGCTCACGGTTTCATCAACGCCGAGCAGAAGGCTGCTCTGACAGAGAAGTACTATCACCCCATCCTCACCAAGTATGGCGAGAAGGGTCGTCAGATGGGTCACGGTGGTATGGACTATATCATGGATGCTCGTCTCGTATACTGCCTCCAGAATGGTCTTCCCCTCGACATGGATGTATATGACCTCGCAGAGTGGTGCTGCCTTGCCGAGCTCGGCACGCTCTCTATGGACAACAACTGCGCTGCAGTAGAGTTCCCCGACTTCACTCGTGGTCACTGGAACGATGTTCAGGGCTACAAGCACGCTTATGCTCCCGCAGAGGAAGAGGCTGCTACCGAGGCTGCTGCCGACGCTTACACCGCAGCACAGAAGGAGGTTACTGCCGCTAACAACCTCTGGGCTCTCTACGATGCTGCTAAGAACGCATCTGAGGCCGACAAGGCTGCTGCCGTTGAGGCTTACACTGCTGCCAAGGCTCAGGCTAAGGAAGCTTTGAAGAAGTAATCTCATCTCACGAGATACTCTCATAACAACAAGGGAGGATGCCGATAGGTGTTCTCCCTTATTTATTATCTCCTAAAAGAGAATAATCCTTAATATCCGTTTTCGTGCGTGAGAACCAATTAAAAGTCCGCTACACTCATCCTCCTAAAAAAGGGGCAGTGCCATGCGAAGCAGAACGGAGGGGGTAATAAAAATCACCTTTGGAACAACACCAATATTATTTCCACAAATAATCCCGATACTATTTTCTTAGTCACTGTGACTAATCGCGAAGATGCTTTCAGTGATTGCTGATCCACCTCCATCACCCTCCCCTCTAGCCTGACGAGCATTGGAAGATATGCCTTCAATTCTTGCCGCAAACTCACCGACATATACTGCTATGCCGAGAGATTGCCCTCGGCAGAATATACCACCTTTGATGACTCTGAGATTAATTTAATCGCCTTGCATGTACCCGCCAGCGCACTGAATGCCTATAAGGACGCATCTCCGTGGTGACACTTTGGTAAGATTGTAGCAATCCAGGGGAGCAATACCGCTAAAGTTGCTGCGGAAGGTGTCATTCTCAATAAAACACCGCATCCCTCACCGAGGGCGAGACCTTGACACTCGAGGCTACCGTATTGTCCAATGATGCTACCGACAAGACCGTGACATGGAGCAGCAGCGACACCGATGTGGCTACCGTAGAGAATGGTGTGATGAGCGCTGTGGCTCCTGGTAAGGTTATCATCACTGCTACTGTGGGTGACAAGGAGGCTACTTGCGAGGTGACTATCAAAGCCCACATCCTCGCTGGCCTTGAGCAATTGACAACAGACAAATCGCAATAGACAATCTACGACCTCAGCGGCCGCCGCGTGACACACCCCACCAAGGGCATCTACATCATCGGTGAACACAAGGTAGTGATAAAGTAATCACCATTTATACACACCAACACGGGGCGTAGAGATTCTGCGCCCCGTATTGTTTTATTATCAAGTTTCACCATATTGATACTCCAATTTCACTATAGAGATACTGGAGTTTCTGCACAGTGATACTACAATTTCCACACAAAGAAACTAGAGTTTCACTTTAAAAAAACGGAGTGAAACTAGAGCACACTTATATTCAGGGATTTAATATTGTAATTCGAAGGTATTACCAGTTGTATGCCTCTACATAGGCATCAAAGTCGGGAAGAGGGTTTACGCCCAATTCGGTCATTACTTGGCGTATGTGAGCTTGCGCAGTGGGGTCAATGAGGCGTTTGCCTGAGCGAAGGCGGAAGTAGAGGGTGTGACCGAAATAACTCTCCAACTTGATGCGGAACATATTGGCTTGGGCCACGGTAAGGGTGGACAGCATCTTGACAAATCCCTGTGCATAGCGTACGGGAGTAGCTGAGTAGAACACGGGGCACTCACCCTTAACACCGGCAAGGTACGCAGGGTTGATGATGGTGATAGTCTGCATATCGGGCGTTGCCAAAGTGAGCGCTACATGGCGGAGACACTCGGCAGCATGAGGGCAATCGGCCTTGACACATAGCTTAAAGGTCTTGGGCATGGGGCGCACAACTGCGATTTCGTTCAGTTTTTTCATAGATAAGGAGCTTTATTGTTGCTCTACAAAGTTAATAAAAATGGAAGGGAATGTCAAGATTGTGCTGGAGAATTATGGTACTTTTCGTTCGGATTGCGTTAATTTTAATCTGCTGGCGCAGCTTGAAGATAGGCTGCACTCGGAAAAAATCAAATAAATTTGTTTTTTCGCTCGGTTTGCACTATCTTTGCACCCGCTTTCGCGCAATCGCTGTCATAGGAAGAGTAACTTGATATGTTGCGTTGGGACGATATAAC
>JAFYMV010000108.1 GCA_017548225.1 Bacteroidaceae bacterium
AGAAGGGCGATAAGGTGAAGATAAATCAGCCGTTGGGACTCATACGCCCTGATGCTTCGGGGAACTATACCATGCAGTTCCAATTGCGTAAAGATACGCAAAGTCTTAATCCTGAATTATGGGTTGCCTTTTGATTGAGGTTGGCCCTTGTTACTGATATATAATATATGAATGTTAATGATTGCCTTACCCAAGTAGTGAGTGAACTTACCACTCCTGATGCTTGCGATGCATTCCTCTATCATCATACCGATGGACACGCCTTGCCTTCGCTCGGTAGTTTGACCGAGATTATTGCTTTGTGCCGCGCCATTCTTTTCCCAGGTTACTTTGGACACTCTGGTATAAGTAGTCATACGATAGCCTATCATACGGGAGTCAATGTGGAGAATCTCTTTTATAAGCTGGTGGAGCAAATACAGGCGGGATTGTGCTTTGGTGAGGAGCATGCGTCGGCCGATGCAGTTGCCATTGCGGGTCAGTTTATTGAGCGTCTCCCTCATTTGCGTCGCTTACTTGCTACTGATGTGGTGGCAGCCTACGAGGGTGACCCTGCTGCTACCAGCTACGGGGAGGTAATCAGTTGCTATCCTGCCATTCGGGCTATCAGCAACTATCGCATAGCTCATGAATTGCACTTATTGGGTGTTCCGCTCATACCTCGTATTATCACCGAGATGGCTCACAGCGAGACGGGTATTGACATACACCCTGCAGCCACTATCGGCAGTCATTTCACCATTGATCATGGTACTGGTGTGGTAATTGGCGCTACCAGTATTCTTGGTAATCATGTGAAACTTTATCAGGGTGTTACCTTGGGAGCCAAAAGCTTCCCTCTTGATGAGCAAGGGAATCCCATTAAAGGTGTTGATCGTCACCCTATCCTTGAGGACAATGTGATAGTGTATAGTAATAGTACTATTCTTGGTCGCATTACCATCGGAAAGGATGCTGTTGTTGGCGGTAATGTGTGGGTAACTGAAGATGTGGAGCCCGGTGCTAAAGTGCTGCAGCGTAGGTGACGCATGTGTCTATATTTCAATCTTCTTATAAAAAATTGGAAGATTGAAAAAATATTGTTACCTTTGCCGAAAATGAGCGGATTGTATAGATTGAAAAATAATTAATAGAGTAATAATAATCCAAAAACATTCATTCACCATGAGAAAAATCTCTTTTATGCTTGTGAGTCTTTTCTGCATGATATTTGCAGCACAGGCACAAACCGTGACTGACTTGTCGCAGTTGGACAATGACGCTACTTACACGATTAAGAGTAAGCGCGCATTCTTGCTTTATAGCGATGCTGTGGCTGATAAGTTGTGTTCAAGTACAGGTAAATCTGTAGGAACAGTGACATTCAATGCTGAAGATCCGAATCAGCAATTCTGTATCGAGAAGAAAGGCGATGCTTACTATCTCTATAGTGTTGGCGCTAAGAAGTATGTCGGTGCTGGTGGTAGTTATGTTGCTTCTGCTTCTGTTGCATTGACCTTTGAAAATGTGGGAGGCGAGTATCCTTGGAAGCTTGTCCTTGGTGGCAATGGCTTGAATTCACAAATTTCAAATCAGACCGCAGAGGGTATTCTCGTTAATAGCTGGACTACTACAGATGAAGGTAACTGTTATAGCATTGAAGAGGCAGTCGTAAAAGCAAAGACTTATACTATCGCTGTGCTTGGAGACAACAATGCGACAGTAACCTACGAAGGTAAGGCATACAAGAATGGTGAATCATTCGACGGGAAGAAGCTGAAAAAGTCAGACATTACAGCATCTGCTGTTGATGGTAAGTTTGCTGTGGTAAATATTGACGGCACAACTATTTATGTAAGCTATTTTGACAATGCTACTAAGTTCTACACTATGCAGGGTGGTCATGGTGGCTATGTTAGTTTGGGTGATGGCTACACCGATGGTGGTAATTTGCTTCTCACAAAGTCTGATGCTCCGAAGGATAATAAGGGCCTTTGGGCTTTTGTTCCTGTGAATGGTGGTGGGTACACAATCTATAACTATTCTACTGGTCTCTCTAAGGTACTTGGTATGAAAGGTAGTGAGGATGGCGCACGCGCCTCAATGGTATCTCCTGAGGTTAGTACACATGTTATGGCTTTTGATGGTAGCATTAAATTTGATGGCACCACGAGTTACATCAAACTGAAAGGCGAAGCCAATAACTATTGGAACAAACGCGGCAATTACCTCGCACTTTGGAATAGCAGTGCTGCAACAAATAACGACCAAGGTAGTCAGTTCTATCTTTGCGAAGCTGACTATGTAAGCTATCCAGATGAGTATGTCCACGAAATTTCAGATATTGCAGGTATATCAGAATTTACTCCTAAAAACCCCAATACCCTGTGGTACACCACTTCAGCGGAGGCTTCGGGTGTAAGCTATCCTTGGATGGAGTATGCACTCCCCTTGGGTAATGGTGAACTCGGTTGCATGGTATTCGGTGGAGTAGCTCATGAGGAGTTGCAGTTCAACGAGAAGACTCTCTGGAGTGGTCCTGCTAATACAGTAGGTGCTGCTGGTGGTAATCGTACCTTCATGAACTTTGGCTCGTTGATTATCGCAAATAAGGATGCTAACATTTGGAATGGCGTTACTGACTATGTGCGCTATCTTGATATTGAAGAGGGTATTGCTGGTGTGGAGTTTAAGAACGCAAATGGCACCAAGCAATTACGCAAATATTTCAGTTCTGCTCCTGATCAGGTAATTGCTGGTCAGTACAAGAGCGAGGGTGCTGATAAGTTGAACCTCGTGTTCAGCCTTGAGCCAGGTGCAGGTATCGGTGCGAGTGGAGTTACCTATGAAGGCAACACTGCATCGTTCTCTGGCAAGATGACTGTAGAGTATGCAACTCGTTTGCATGTTGTTGCTGATGCGGGTGCTACAATAACTGCAACAGGTAGTGGCATCAGCGTAAAGGATGCAACGGAAGTAACTTTCTACTTGAAGGGTGCTACTAACTTTAATGGTGATATGTCTGTCCTTGATAACTACTTTACAGAAGAAACAGCCGCAGATGTTGATGCTCGCGTACAGAGTGAGATTGAGGCTGCTGAGGCCAAGGGCTTTGCTGCTGTAGAAAAAGCCCATATTGCTGATTTCAGAGCAATAACTAAGCGTATGACCTTTGATCTTGGGCTTACTACTCCGAAGGTAGATACCAAAACTTTGATTGACAACTATTATCCCAACAATGGAAATGCTGATAGTAAGGAGAATGATCATCTTTTCCTTGAGCAACTCTATTTCCACTATGGTCGCTACTTGGCAATCAGTTCAAACCGCAAGCCTATTGCAGCTCCTAACAACTTGCAGGGTATTTGG
>JAFYMV010000109.1 GCA_017548225.1 Bacteroidaceae bacterium
GAATGGTCACGACCCGAAGATTCTCGACAAGATCTGGGGCGACTGGGAAAAGTTTGCCTCCTACGCTTTCAACAAGAGTCATGCCACCTGTTACTCATGGGTAGCCTATCAGACCGCCTACCTCAAGGCCAACTACCCCTCGCAGTATATGGCTGCCAACCTCTCGCGTAACCTCTCACGCATTGACGAAATCACCAAACTTATGGATGAGTGCAAAGCTATGAGCATCAATGTATTGGGCCCCGATGTCAACGAAAGTTATATGAAGTTCTCTGTCAATGCCAAAGGAGACATTCGCTTCGGTCTTGGTGGCGTGAAGGGTGTGGGCGAAGGTGCTGTAGAAGCCATCATCCGTGAGCGTGAAGCTAATGGTCCATACAAGAATATCTACGACTTTGTAGAGCGTGTCAATCTGCAGGCTTGCAACCGCAAAAACCTCGAGTGTCTGGCTCTCTCGGGAGCATTCGACTGTTTCACCGACATGAAGCGTGAGCACTACTTTGCCGAGAATGCAAAGAAGGAGGGCTTCCTCGATATCCTTATCCGCTATGGATCGTTGGTACAGACCGAGCGAGCTCAAGCCATGAACTCACTTTTTGGTATGGACAGCATGGCCGATGCCATTACGCAGCCAAAGGTACCCGAGAATATGCAAGAATGGTCGGCCATTGAGCGTCTCAACAAGGAGCGTGACCTCGTGGGCATCTATCTCTCGGCACACCCTCTTGACGAGTATCGCATCATTCTCGAAGATGTATGCTCGGTACACCTCGCCGACATGCAAGAGATACTTGACAAGAAAGAGGAGCGTGATGTAACCCTCGGCGGCGTGGTTACCGCCGTCCGGAGCGGTTTCACCAAGACCAACAAACCCTTTGGTATTACAAAACTTGAGGATTTCTCTGGCACCACTGAAATAGCTCTCTTCGGTGATGACTGGATGCGTTTCAATAATTTCATGAAAGAGGGATACTTCCTCTACATAAAAGGGCGCATCGCTCCTCGCAAATTTGGCCCCGACAGTTTCGAGCTCAAGGTAGGTACGATAGATCTGCTACCCAATGTCAAGGACAACCTGCTACAGTCGCTCACCATTACCATGCAACTAGAGATGCTGGACGAAGAGATTGCAGACAACCTCATCACCATGCTGAAAGAGTCGCCTGGTAAGACCGACCTCTATTTCGTCGTCAAGGATAGCGAAGGTCAGTACCAATCCAACCTAAAGTCAAAGTCATTGAAGATCTCTGCCACCAACAAACTCATCAACTACATCAAGAGTTTGGAGGGAGTCAGCTATAAGTTCAACTAAACTAAACCATCCTTCTCTTATGAAGAAATACCTTATCCCCATAGCCCTATTGCTATTCTGCACCATTCCAACCCATGCCCAGGAAGCAATGCCCGACGAAAGGTCCCAGCGTATCGAACTCCTCAAGAACCATTCGTTCGAGGATGAAGCCAAGCCCATCCGCAACCGTCGTTTCGGTCCCAATGGTGAGGGAGAACTCTTCGGAGGCTACTTGCCTGAGGGTGTTATACTCGGGTGGTTTATGGCAACTGATGAAGGAGCGCAGATAACCGTCACTACAGAAAACTTACTAGACACCACCCAGCACAATGCCCTCTGTTGGAACATTAGCGAGGCCACCAACGACGCCCCTTCCGCCATAGCTAATGCTGGATTTCATGGCATCAACGCCATTCAAGGCTGCGAGTACACACTCTCCTTTTGGGCACATGCCGACAAGCGCTATCAAGGTAAGCTCCGCGTAGGTTTGCAGAGCAAAGATCACGGCACATGGTATGCCCACGCCACCGTAAAGAGAAAGATAAAGAAGAAATGGAAGAGATACACCCTCACTTTCACAGCCGACAGCAATGACTCCAATGCTCGTTTTGTCATTGAGGCCAACATGCCCGGCACACTGTACTTTGACGAAGTGTCGCTCTACTGCCCAGCAGCAATCAAGCGTTGAGCCACCTCGACATCAGCTGGAGGTACGAGGATGCGCATATCTCCTCCTACACCACTATAGTACGAGGTCAGTAGCGAGGTATGATCCTCTACAATACAGCGAATGCCATTAGCCTCGAGCATACCTCTGATAACTTCAGTCTCAAAGGGCTCACCCGAAAACACCTTTACCCAAGCTTCATTGCGTTTTGTTGTCATGGTTGTTGTTCTTATGGTATAACATATAACGCTATTCACTCCGAATCGTTCACACCCGCAATATTCTATCGCAGTATTCCAACACCGAAGGACGATGAGTAATAAATATTACTGTTCGGTTACCCCTTGCCTCCGCCAAACGCTCCAACAGTCGGCGTTCCGTATCGGGGTCAAGAGCCGAGGTCGCTTCATCGAACAACAGTACCGACCCCTTTCGCAATAGCGAGCGGGCAATGGCAATGCGTTGTGCCTGCCCCTCGCTTAATCCTCCACCCTGCTCACCGCATGAAGAGTCCAACTTTTCGGGTAACGCTTCCACAAACTCTGCACATGCCATGCGCAGTACCTCCCACAACTCTGCATCCGTCGCATCAGGTCGCCCCAGCAGCAGATTGTCGCGTATGGTACCACTGAAGAGCGTGTTGCCCTGCGGCACATACACCAGATTTCCTCGTGTTTGTGGCGACACCTCCACCTCGCGAGTCCCATCGTAGAGCGTCACACGCCCAGCCGTAGGACGCACCAATGACAAGATGAGTCGTACCAGTGTAGTTTTGCCTGCGCCTGTCTCGCCCAACACTGCTGTCATCGATCCCGGCGGGAAATCTTCATTAAGACAACTGAGCACCTCCTCCTCTCCATCATCGTACATGAACGAAACATCAGCAAAGCGCACACCCGCCGTACCCGCCATGCGTATAGCATCACCTTCACTCTCTATCGGGAGTTCCTCCAACTCCATCAGCCGCTCCGCCGAAGTGAGCGCCCCCACCAGAGTAGGCACCATGCGTGCCAAGTCAGACAAAGGGCGTTGTATACGCCCCACGAGTTGTAAGAAGGCAGTCATCACACCAAAAGTAATAACTCCCCCTTGTATACTAAATACACCCCAAAGGAATGCCGTTAGGTACCCTACTGAGAAACCCATACCGACTAATGCGCGCGACGCTATGCTGAATCGGGTACGCGCAATGACCTCGCCCAATAACCGCTCCTGCAGTCCAGCAAGACGCTCCATCATACCACGACTCTGCTCCAGCGTTTTCACTATAGTCTTATATTGCAAGCTCTCCTGCATCACCGACTGTATGCTGCTCTCACTCTCACGAACCGCCTTTGTCATGCGTCGCATGCGACTCACATAGAAACGGCTCAATAGCGTAAAGAAAGGCAATATCAGCACCAGCACTACTGCCAGCATGCGGTCCATTGAGTATAGCAAAACGAACGATGCCACCAGCTGTATCACCGTGATTACGGCAAAAGGCAATGTAGAGGTTACTACCCCCACCACCGAGCCCAAGTCCTGCACCATACGGTTAAGTACATCTCCCGTATGGTAGCGTTCTCTACCCTGCCACTCGCTCTGCAACAACAGTCCGAAAAAACGCGATCGAAACTTGTTTCGCATCTCCACATCAAGCCTGTTCGTAACCCAGCTATCTACCGCATGTAATACTATCTCCAGCACGATTAAGCATGCCATACCTATGCCATAATGCAGTAGTTTTCCCTCGTGCACCCCTGTAGCAATATCAATCGCCTGCTTGCTGAACAACACGAACACTAGCGAACAAGCCACTGACACACATCCTATCAGCACACACAGTACCAAGCGTCCACGCACTCCTCGTGACGCGCTCCATATCCATCGCAGCAATTGCCACACCGAATATTTATTCTTCGTCTTTTTTGCAAATTTCATCATAATCCAGTTCCTCCAAGATTATCAGACATACTCAAGATGCCATACTATCGAGAGCCATCCTCGTAATGCCATTCTGAAGAAGGTAAAGTTCCTGTCATGCCAGGTCGCCCTTTTACTTTTCGCAAATGTAGCACAAAATCCTAAACCTTCCAACCCTTTGCATGTTTATAAAGTTGCAACCCTTAAAAAGAGACAATATGAAAAGTATCAAAGGTACCCTTACCGAGAAGAATCTGCTCACCTCCTTTGCCGGAGAGTCGCAAGCCCGCATGCGCTATACCTACTTTGCCAAAGAGGCCAAGCGTGAGGGATATGAACAGATAGCCGCCATCTTTGCCGAGACCGCCGAGCAAGAGAAGATGCACGCCAAGCGCATGTTTCAGTTCCTTGAGGGCGGCATAGTAGAAATATGCGCTGCCTACCCCGCAGGAGAAATTCGCACCACAATGGAAAACCTTCGCGCTGCTGCTGTGGGCGAATTTGAGGAGTGGCACGACCTCTACCCCACCTTTGCCGAAGTAGCCGACGATGAAGGGTTCAAAGACATAGCCCACATGTACCGCTCTATCATCGTGGCAGAGCAAGCTCACGAGCGCCGCTACCTACGCCTGCTCGAGCGCATGGAGAATGAGCACACCTTCCACCGTTCCGAGCCCGTCACCTGGCAGTGCCGCAAGTGCGGATATACCTACACCGGACGCAAGGCTCCCGACCGCTGCCCCGCATGCCTACACCCCAAAGGTTACTTCGAGGTCAAGGCAGACAACTATTAACCACCTAAAAACGATGAAGGGCGACCATTTGGTCGCCCTTCATCACCTTGAATCTATCGTTTCACCAATTTATATACCTGAGTGGCACCTCCTTCGTATTCAGCCACTACTATTGTAACTCCATCTTCTGGTGAAGTTACCTCTACCCCATTCGTGGTATAATACCGACGAGACACAACGCGCAAATGTGATTGTGCTACGCTATTTTCCGCGACAGTCAATATAGCTACATCGCCAGTCCTTATTGCTACAGCACTCACTTTTGCTGTTCCTGTAACTCTAAATGGTGACACATAGACACTGCCTTCAATGGGATCACCATCAATTGCATAAAGAATGATAGCGTCAGGATCTTCACATGTAATAGTCACTATTCCACTATCACAAGTAATTACTGGCATCGGCAATTCTTCTATTTCTGTAACAAATACAGTATCCCACTTCTCGACCAACATCGTATCAACGACGGTTTCCGTCAATACGAGAGTATCAACGACGGTTTCCGTCAATACGAGAGTATCAACAACAGTTTCGGTCAGTACGAGAGTATCAACAACAGTCTCAGTCAATACGAGAGTGTCAACAACAGTCTCAGTCAATACGAGAGTGTCAACAACAGTCTCAGTCAATACGAGAGTATCAACGACAGTTTCAGTCTGTACGAGAGTATCAACAATGGTTTCAGTAACAACCAAGGTATCTGCTATAGTAACATAGTTCACATCTGTGAAAGCGATATCCTCTGTTACGATTTCTTCGTATATATTGTTATGAATGGCAATAACCTCACCATTACGCTTCATGCTATTTGCCATATATCCCTCGAAAGGAACGAAGTAGAATTTGAGTTCGTAACCATCCTCAACGACACCATATACAACATTCGAGTCGCTGGGCTCAATCAGATATCCATCACAAATGCAGCGACCATATGGGCTAGCATGTACCTCCACATCATGACCCTCTTGCTCGATTTCCCCACCTTGTGATGATGAATAATCAATCTGCACTGTAACACTGGGCAAACGATAGTCTACTGCATCGGGAGTAGTAAACACCACATTATAGAGTTCTGCAAAGTAGGTTCCAAAAGCAACATCATCGGTAGCCATGATTCGGAATGCTATAATTTCGCCCGATACACCCTCGTACACTGCATTCGTATTAGAGAATGAAGCAACACGGACTGCACCACTATTAAGTACATTGTATGATAATGAATGAGTAGACTTCTTACGCTCCTCATTAAGTGCAATGTCAAGCGCTTCCTCACCGTCTTCATTGAGTATGGTTGTCACAACAAAACCTTCCGGAAGTTTCAAATCCATTTGAAATGCAGAGAACTCTGTTTCATTGGCAAGTTCCACAGCGACAACCGCAACCCCATCCTGCTGCAGAGAGATATCATTGATTGTTACGGAATTTTGGGCTTGCAGGGCACCAAGTGCCGCTGCAAGTCCTATAATCACACTAAATATTCTTTTCATAATCATTCTTATTTTACAATTACTTTATTACCATTTACCATATACATGCCTGCAGGCAAGCTGATGATGCTCTTTCCCTTCTCCACAATAGTCTGTTGCACCAGTTGGCCGGTAGCAGCATAGATACGAACTACGGTCTCAACTCCACACTCTATCGCTACACCTTCCTCTACACCATATGCCTGGAAAGATACAGCATAAGCATCGTCAATATCCGATGTCACTCGCATCTGCACATTTACATCAGCAGCACGATGCTCAGCACCATCTACCGTTGCAAACAAGCCATCAGTAAGGACAATCTCTGCATCGGAACCCAACTTGTCGGTGGTGGTCAATACGAGATTGAGCAGTTCGCCCTCATTGCCTCTGAATGTAGCATTGTTCATAGCGTAAGCTACCACACGCACAGAGCCATCGCTCAAAGTGTTCCATGCCACAGCATGAGTAGCCTTGGCACGGCCTGTGAGGGTGGCCTCAGCAAGTTCTACACCCTTAGGAAGTACAACATCCAACTGGAAGGCACTATAAGCCTCGCTATTGCTGAGCGCTACGGGGAGCACAATGTGATTGTCGTCCACGGCTGTCAGTTCCATTGCGCTGAGTTCAGGAAGTGTCATTGCACTGCGCTGTACACGACGCGCAGGAGCCATAGACTCACCATCAGTGAGTACCAAGCGCAGCACACTCACCACATCACTCATCGTGATGGCGCCATCGCCATTCATATCGGCTACATTGGCATTAAAGTTTGCCTGCGGCTTCTCCAATACGGCATTGACCATCATCACGACATCGGCCATGGTATAATAGCCATCACCATTAACATCACCAAGCATACCTTCGCCCTCAGGAGCACCGAGAGTATTCAATATCACTGAAGATACACCTTCGACATTGTTGAAAGCGAATGAGCAAGCCACTAAATTCTTTGCCTGAGCAATCGTTGCTGTATTGCCTGAGACTATCAAGGTATCAATAGCAATCTCGTTGCCATAACGGTCATAGAGCACCAAATCGTCGAATGAGCAAGCCTTATCGGCTGTCAACGTGAGGGTATTGGTAGCCTCGAAATGTACGAACTCAGACTCACCTTCTGTCACATTAGCAGTATAGGGAAGCTCGACGTACTCACGGATGTACCATGCAGAAGGTGTATCGTGACCACCGCTCCAAGGGAAGATGCATGAGCTCATACCCGAGGTGCCACCATAATCGCCAATGTTATCGCTCGGATAACCATTATTGTGGTCGACAGCATGAGCCGAATGGATGTAGAAGCCACCCGTTTCTATATTTTCAAAGCCAACGATGTTGAACTGACCATCGTTGAGTGTCACCAAGCGCATCACACTCTGCTCTTCCACAAAGCGGAAACCAACACCACCGACATAGCCTACAAAAAGACCTGTAGCAACATGCTTCATGTAGTAGGGATAGTAGGTCTCCGTTTCAATGGTACCATCACCATATCTTACCGACCAAATCTCAACACTATCCACACCATCGACACCCAAGACGGGTTCGAAAACAAACTCCTGCAACGCATTGTCGGTATCCAGATTTTCCCACCAAATAACGCGAGTTGAATCGTCACTTATAGACAGGGTCTTCTCGACAGACTGATGCTCATAGAAGCCGGGGAATGCCGATACCACATGGTACACCTTACCTGCCTCGGGCAAACGCACAGCGTTGTCTCCGCTTGTCTCGAACTCTTCGATAGCTTTGGAGAGGGCAGCAGCCGCAGCCTCGTACTCCTCAACAGAAGCTGAGCCGTTGAGCAGTTCCTCGGCCTCATTCATAGCCTCGCGCAGATAGCTGAGATCAGCACTGTAGTAACCTGCCTCGGGGAATGAGTAAGGATAATATCCTGCAGCCTTGTCAAGCAACTCTACCAACGCTTCGCGACTGGGATTCTCGATGTTTCGGAGCACCATCGCACCAGGGAAAGTATAGTTGTGGTTGTTGTTGCCCATCCTGGGGCGAGAAATCATTCTGAAGCTAAATGCATCGTATCCTCCATTGGGAAGGGTTATCTCCAAGTAATGATTCTGCGATGGAACATTGCGCCATGCCGAGTGGAAATAGGTTTCTCTATCACCATCGAAAAGGGCAGGAATACCACCACCATCCTCGTAGCCAGGGTTCAATGCATTGTGATCAGCATTGCTGCGAACATTCTCCGCAGTGAGTTCAATCTTCGTTCCCGTGCTATCATAAACCTCCAATTCAGAAAGGCTGAAGAAGGAACGGTAGTTTCTATCATAATATACCTCGATACGGAAGGTCTCTACCTTCTCTTCAAAACGGTACATCGGAGATGAATAACCCACAGCAAAGTTCTCGTAATCCTCCTCGCTATGTATATATGTAACTGTTCCTTCAATCCATCCACTGGGGTCAGGCATGTATTCGATAGGCATTTCAGAATATACACGCTCTGCTGTCACGCCCTGATAGTATGATGCAGGAGTCTCGGGAGTATCAGTACCATCGAACACATTGTAGCTAATACTGAAGTCGTCAATAGCGAAAGTGCCATCATCAAGACGAGTAATAATTACAGGGTTAGTACTGAGATCTGCATTTCTCAAACAGAAGCAAGCGTCGTTTGCCTCGTCATCCAATAAATATGAACCATTCGTAGCGATTTCAGCTTGGTTAGGATTCGTTCCCATCGGAGTGAGCACAATACCACCATCACGATTGAGCGCTGCAACATCGTATCCGAAAAGCTTGATAATACGATATATCTCAAATTCCTGGTCGTATACCACCTGCATCTCAAACTCATCGAAAGCAGGGAAGCCCTCATTGAGCACATCGATGCTATCGGCTTTCACCTTGTATATACCTGACCAGTAATATGAATTCGTGATAGTAGTATCAGGAACTTCAATAGAATCTTCCACTACAACGAAAGTCATACTTGCAGTATCACTTCGCATGCCGCCTTCAGCGATGAATACACCTTCGAAGATATGGAAGTAATATTCACCAGGCTCGACAATGGGGGTTGACAACTCCAATGTAACCACATGTTTATCTTCACCGATAAGGATGTTGTTTACAACCGATACACGATCCATCACTCCATCATAAACAGGCAATCCATACCAAGGAATCACCGCCTCTGCAACCTCCTCATCAAATGTCAACTCAATCTTGTCAAGACAAGTCGTTTCGGCAGGAGAGAAACTTACCAGCGAGAATGAGCCAACAACAGTGAATGTGATAGTAGTTTCAGGCAACTCATCACCATCAACACTTTGGATGGCCCCTGCAGGAATCGTGTAGACATAGGTGTCAGGAACGGTTATTTCATCATACTCCCCAGATTCCAACTTGAAATACATATAGGCCTTGAAGGTACCGTCATATCGGTCATGGACAAAGCACTGCGTTATCACGAACTGCTCACCCGTGTTTATACCTGTAACCGTGATTCCTTCATCCGGAAGTGTAAAGATCACCTCCTCATTGAATGTAAGAGTGAGGTAATCAACTTTTGCTACAGGAACGCTATCGGGCTCCATGCCGATAATTTCCAACGGAACATTAACCTCATAGGTCACATCAGTAAACATCACATCCTCGAAAGCGAGCTCCTCGTAAACATTGTTGTTGATGGCTACGAATTCGCCATTGCGTTTCATGCTGACAACGTTGTATCCCTCAAAAGGCTCGAATACCAATCGAATGGCATCTCCATCCTCGTATGCGCTAGAGAGGGTAAGCGAGTCATTTGCCTCGATGATATGGTCGTTCAAAGCGCAACGGCCATAAGCACCGGCATAAGCCATCACGCTACGCTTGGGCTGCACCACTTCCTCGCCCTTCTCGATGTGATAGATACCGAAGTCAACACAAGCATGGTTCAAACCACTGTTGGTGACTACCGCTGTCATCACATTCTCACCTTCGACGAGGTAAGAGGCAAACTCATCGTTCATCGCCACAGCCTTATAAGTCTCAGTCCAGCCTGTAGCTTCAAAGATCTTGTGTCCGTTCAAGTACATGGTGCACTCATCGTCGTGCGACACATAGAGTACGAAGTCGCGGTTCTGCGGGATAGAATCCAAGTTGAAGGTACGACGTACCCAATAGGTAGATCTCAGAGGTTCCCAGAAGGTAGCCGTGTAGAACTTATATCTCACATTAGTGATAGGAGCCTCGGCTGAGGTCCATGAAGAGTCATCGAAGTCAGGAGTATACCAGCAGGTGTCTGGAGCGACCCCACTGTACATATCAGCTCTGAAGTACTTCACAGGCCAAGGTTCATGAGTAAACTGCCCGAAGGGGATAAGCATTTCACCCGGATGGGGCAATGCCTCAAACTCGGCAGTCAGCTCTACGGCCTCACCTACTGTGAACTCATAAGGATTGGCATTAGAACCATTGGACCATCCTGCAAAACGGTAGCCCGCATTCGGAGTAGCAGATACAGACACCCTTGTACCCTCCTCGTAGTTGCCACCACCATCTACAGTACCATTCTCCCCAGCGAGTACCACTACATCGTACCATACCTTGGGAGCAGGAGCCTCGTAGGTCACGTCGGTAAACATTACATCCTCGAAAGCGCGCTCCTCGTAGACATTGTTATGGATGGCTACGACCTCGCCATTGCGCTTCATGCTAAGAACTCTGTATCCCTCAAGAGGCTCGAATACCAATCGGATGGTTTCGCCATCTTCAAAGGCTCCCGACAGGGTAAGCGAATCGTTAGGTTCGATGACATGGTCCTCTAAGATGCAGCGGCTATAAGCACCGGCATATACCATGACACTACGTTTGGGTTGTATCACCTCGGCTTCCTTTTCGACATGGTAGATACCGAAGTCGACACAAGCATGGTTCAAACCACTGTTGGTAACAACGGCTGTTATCACGTTCTCACCATCGACGAGGTAAGAGGCAAACTCATCGTCCATTTTCACGGCCTTATAGGTCTCTGTCCAACCGGTGGTCTCAAAGATCTCATGACCGTTCAAGTACATGGTGCACTCATCGTCATGCGATACATAGAGCACGAAGGTACGATCTTGAGGGATAGACTCCAAGTTGAAGGTACGGCGCACCCAATAGGTAGATCTCAGGGGCTCCCAAAATGTTGCCGTATAGAACTTATATCTCACATTGGTGATTGGAGCCTCGGCAGTAATCCATGAAGAGTCGTCAAAGTCGGGAGCATACCAATTGGTACCCGGAGTGACATCACTATCCATATCGGCTCTGAAGTACTTCACGGGCCAGGGCTCATGGGTGAACTGTCCGAAGGGGATAAGCATCTCACCCGGATGGGGCAATGCCTCAAACTCGGCAGTCAGCTCCACTGCTCCACGTACAGTAAACTCATAAGGATTGGCAGTAGATCCATTTGACCATCCGGCAAAGCGGTATCCGGCATTCGGAGTAGCAGACACAGACACTCTGGTGCCCTCTTCAAAGTTGCCACCACCATCTACGATACCATTCTCGCCAGCATGTACCACGACATCGTACCATGCCTTAGGGACCTCAGGAACAACCGGAGTGATAGCCCCCATCTCGTCGGTCATGAAGAAGACACAGCCATTATCGGGATATCCCCAATAGCCCAGCTTGTCCATATATTTATTGAGATATTGAGAATTAACTCCTGTAGGTATAATGAATCCACCAGAATGAGAACTGCCTTCAAGTGTGAATAGGTAGGATTCCTCACCCATATAGGAGTATCTCTCACCCAAACAAAGGCTCTTATCCTGACCGGCCAACTTATTCACAATCTTGAATCCTTCGATCGGATTACCCACGAAGGCCCATGCATAGGCATCTACATTGGTAGTATCTACTCCTGTCTTTGTCACATCCAAGTAATCCAACGAAGGGTCATAGTAGAGATAGTTCTTTTGAGTTGCATGAATGGTCAGGTAATGCCAGTTGTCGCCTATCTCCTCATAGCTCTCGGCATACTCGATGGGGAGGCTTATCGTAAGTGCTATCCCAACGGTCTCTGACTCACTTACCATACCCTCGGGCTTTGCGGCTGCAGTGACACCGAAGGGGAAGGTTATATTGTAATCGGGGTAAACTGAGCCTAGAGCAACAACAGACTCCTGAGTATACAGTACCTGACCATTATGAGCGAACTCATAGGTAATGGTGCAGTCATCAGCAGGTTCATCATCGTCAGGCAAGCCTTTTATATCATATGTAGTGCCTACATAAGTAAACTTCCATGCGCAAGTTGAGTTAACAGAGTATCTGGCGAATCGGTAAAAACCCCCGTTACTAAGTGCATGAAGGGGATGTCCCATACCCTCAGGGTAGATGAGGAAGATACCATCGTCAGCTATATTCTCTTCGGTCTCAGTTATCTGAACGAAGTATGCATTATCAAACAATTTACCCGTTGCAACATTCTTGACTACCACTCTATCAGTAACACCCACAGTGGTTTCGGTGATATCAAATGCCCAAAGCATAGAATGGTCGTCATAGTCAGTTTCCTTCCAAAGCAACTCATCCTCGGGTTCGTAAATTGACATGCCCATAACATAACTATAGACACCATCAATCGTAAATACGGGCAAGCACTTGGAATCCTCGAACGCCGCAATGGCTGCTTCGACAGATTCTTTGCTGATATTGTCACCGCCTATTGCAAGAGCTAAGGCCTCATATGCCGCTGTAGCATACTGACCTATAGCAGGCACAGCAGCATGGTTGTTTGCATGGGCAGCTAACAACTGTTCAGCCTGAGCGATAAGCACTTTCATCTCTGCAGTCTCTGGATCAGCGAGAGCAGCTAAAGCTTCGGTTGCATCAAAGTCACCAGCCTCAGCAATCAGCACGGCATTACCGCCATCAATGGTTCCCCAGCTGTCAATTGTCATCTGATTATCTCCACCGATATTGATGTTAGCATCGGCAACATCCCTGAAACGCACCATTACACGGCCTCCTTCTATGCTAGAAGCATCGACAAACTCAATGGCATCTCCTATGCCAGTTGCCAAAGTACGGTCACTCTTGACAAACTTCTTTGCACTCACGCTATAGAGGTAAAAATCGACAGCATTCAACGAAAGTATGGCAAACTGCTGACGAGCATCCTCTGCATCAATATAATATTCTTCAACACCCGTAGTCGAAAAATAGGTTCCTTCAGTATTAACAGCCCATGCACCACGTGCAGTTGTAGCAATGGTATAATATTTAGTGGGGTCGGCATCTTCCAAACGACTAATGACATTCCCAAACTCATCGGGTTCTTCATCTGAGGGTGCTGAGAGCATAGCTAAGGCCTCGGATGCATCAAAGTCGCCAGCCTCAGCAATCAGCACAGCATTACCGGCATCAAGAGTATTCCAATTATTGATTTCCACACAACGAGAGACATCAGAAACATTGATGATATGATTTTCATCAAAGCGTACCATCACACGTCCAACCTCCATACTCGAAGCATCAATGAATTCAATCGCGTCACCTACACCTGCAACCAGAGAGCCATCTTTCTTGACAAACTTCTGTGCACTCACGCTGTAAAGGTAGAAATCGACAGCATTCAACGAAAGGATGGCAAACTGCTGACGGGCATCAGTCGCATCGACATCGAACCCTTCGGCTCTTGTGCATGTAAACCATCTTCCTGCATCATCCACAGTCCATGCACCACGCCCCATCATCGTAGTAATGGTATAGCATTTGGTGGGGTCGGCATCAGCCAAAGTGGTAATATGCACACCAAGGATATCCTCCTCTTCGTTTGGAGTATCGGGATTGGCAGGTGTCTGGTCAGCAAGGCTCACTGCCATATTGGTTATCATCTCAGCTGGGAATGAGTATTCCTGGTTCTTACGAGAAATCATCCTAAAACTGAATGTATCGTAGCCTCCATTCGGGAGGGTAATCTCAAGGTAGTGAGCGCCACCATCAGAAGAGGAGGCAATCCAAGTCGAATGGAAGTAGGTAGTAACATCATCATCGAAAAGAGCGGGGATACCACCACCATCGGTATTGCCGGGATTCAAAGCATTGTGATCGGCATTTGAGGTTACATTAGCCTCTGTCAACTCTATTTCCCGTCCATCAGCATCATAGACTGCCAGTTCGGAAAGCGCAAAGAAATTACGTCCCTGTTTATTGCGATTTACAGTAATGCGGAAGGACTCTACTGTACCTCTGGCATGATAGGTGGGAGAGGTGTAGGCTACCAACGTATGATTCTCATCATACCACTCGGCGCCCTCAATCCAACCATTCTCGCCCTCCGGGATTTCAAATGTAGTATGCACTAACATCTCATCCGACTCTTCCTCTTCTGGAGTCTCAGGAACGCCAGGCACATCGCCGTATAATTCTACAACGAAAACCGAGCCCGCATCACTAGCTGCGTATAAGGCGTAAGCATCATTGTGCGTAAACTCATTCCAGCAATTGACAACACTGCCACTTCCCTTGAGGCCGATGCACAAGCCTGTTGTGCCGTCACCATAGGGAGTTACCCCAATGGTCCATGCCACGCCGTCATCCGTCCATGAGGTTGGACTTGCCACCATCTTCGTAGTGGCAGCATTGTGAATGTAGCAGGCTTCTGTGGTTCCTGTAAAATAGAATAGCGATGCATCAGTAATCTCATCAGCATCCTTGAGGCCTACATTATCGCCGGCATAGTACAAATACCTGCCCGAAGTGGAGCGCGTGTTACTAATGGTGTAGTACACGGGATTCTCCAGATTCGTTGTCATCTGAGGCAGATCCGTAGGAGCCGCCTTCACCTCAACACAACACAGTAGCGTAGCCACCATGAGTACAAAAAGTTTTGCGTGTTTCATCATTGTTAAACTTATTAGTAAATAAAAAGATAGGTTGTCATCTCTCTGTTGCCTGTAAGTTCCCCAGATTCGGCATTATATACCTCTATATATAAGAAAAGCGTGAGAACCTGTACCTGTTGCCCGTCACACTCTTTGAGGCCTTCGCATTGCCCTGTTCGTCGAAACGAGCAACGCGAAGCCTCACGCCGATATGAATATATACTCCACCTCACATTACATCAGTCATCACGACTAATATAATAAACAAAGGAGTATGAAAACATACCCATGAGGCATTCACCGTTGCTTTGTTTTTGACGAACAATTTGAAGTTTGCGAAGTTTCAAAGAGTCAAAACCAAAGCGTCAAGTAAACGCCTTTCCACTATGTCATCCCCACCCTACCGCCTCAATC
>JAFYMV010000110.1 GCA_017548225.1 Bacteroidaceae bacterium
CAGTAGGGATAATCGGTAGGAAGAACCTCCTTCAAAGCACGCCATGCGAGGTGACCGTGACCAATCTCACGACGACCTACACCGCGCTGAGCCTTAGCCTCACCGGTAGAGAAGGGAGGGAAGTTGTAGTGGAGGAGGAAACGCTCGCGTGACTGGTTGAGCACATCGTCAACGATCTTTTCGTCAGACTTGGTACCCAAAGTTACTGAAGTGAGCGACTGGGTCTCACCACGGGTAAACACGGCTGAACCGTGAGGACCGGGCAAGTAGTCAACCTCGCACCAGATGGGACGGATATCGGTAGTGCCACGACCATCGAGACGCTTGCCCTCATCGAGGATGCAACGACGCATAGCGTCCTTCTCTACATCGTGGTAGTAGCGGTTGATGAGTGAGAGCTTCTCGGCGAGTTCGTCAGCGTCCATCTCGGCGTGTGCCTCGGTGTAAGCTGCCTTGTACTCCTCGCGTACAGCCTCGAAAGCCTCGGCACGAGCGTGCTTGTCGCGGTTACCCTCAGCAGCGATAGCATAAGCCTTGTCGTAGCAAGCGGCCTTAACCTCTGCACGGAGATCCTCGTCGTTGATCTCGTGGCAGTACTCGCGCTTCACGGTAGAGCCTACAGCCTCCATGAGCTCAATCTGAGCTTGGCACTGTACCTTGATAGCCTCGTGAGCCACCTTCATAGCCTCCAAGAGGTCGAGCTCTGTAACCTCCTTCATCTCACCCTCAACCATCATGATGTTCTCCATAGTAGCAGCTACCATGATGTCCATGTCGGCCTTCTCGAGCTGTGCGAAGGTGGGGTTGATAACGAACTCGCCATCTACGCGTGCTACGCGCACTTCAGAGATAGGACCGTTGAAGGGGATGTCAGATACAGCCAAAGCTGCAGAAGCTGCGAAACCAGCCAAAGCATCGGGCATGTCTACACCATCAGCAGAAAAGAGGATGATGTTTACATACACCTCTGCGTGGTAGTTGTCGGGGAAGAGGGGACGCAAAGCGCGGTCCACCAAACGGCATGTGAGAATCTCATAGTCTGAAGCCTTACCCTCGCGCTTGGTAAAGCCACCGGGATAACGGCCGAATGAGGCATATTTTTCTCTGTACTCAACCTGTAAAGGCATGAAGTCTGTGCCGGGAACTGCATCTTTGGCAGCACATACGGTAGCCAACAACACGGTGTTGCCCATGCGGAGCACTACAGAGCCGTCGGCCTGCTTGGCCAATTTCCCGGTTTCCAATGTGATGACTCTTCCGTCGGGGAGAGTCACTGATTTTGTAATCGGATTCATCTTAACTTATTTATATATATTACATCTAAATTGATACATTCATCCAAAATTCGGGCAAAGATAGTAAAAAGTTGACACTATCCCACTGAAACTGCTAAAATATTATCGTAGATTCAGTATTTTTATTTAGTTTTGCACATAAATACATTACGAAAGATGAAAAAAATATCGAATATCCTCATTTTTACTGCATTGCTATGTGCGGTAAGTTGTACGAAAGTTCCCCAAGCTACTATTGAGGGACACATCACCGAAGCGGCAGACGAGATGCTCTATCTCGACTATCTCGGCGTGGAGCGTATCACCGTAACAGACTCGGTCAAATTGGACAAGGAGGGGGCGTTCCGCTTCCATGTTGCGCAGCCCGAGTGCTTTGACTTCTACCGCCTGCGCATAGGCAAGGAGATGGCATACCTGTCGGTAGACTCTACCGAGACGCTGACACTCACCGCCGCATTGCCCACGATGAGCATTGCCTACACGGTGGAGGGTTCTGAAGACAACCTCATGCTGAAGCAGCTGGTACACAAGCAGCGCGAGCTGCAGCATGCCGTGCAGCAGATGATACGCAACGCACGCACGATGCTTGCCGCACAAGAGGGTATAGACACGCTGGTGCTGAACTATAAGAAGGAGGTGCGCATGGAGTATATCTACCCCGATCCGGGCAAGCCCTATGCATACTTCGCCCTGTTCCAGCGACTGGGTGGACGATTCATCTTTGATCCCATAACGAATCGCGATGACATACGCTGCTTTGCTGCCGTAGCCACCAACCTCGACCTCTTCTATCCCGAAGCCGAGCGTACCCAAAACCTCAAGAACATCGCCCTCAAGGGCATGCGCAATACACGCCCTCCCCAGCCCATAGACTATAGCGCGTTGGAGGGAAAGATTGTAGAGGCGGCTATCATCGATATCGCGCTGCCCGACATCGACGGCATGACACGCCGCCTCACCGACCTCAAGGGCAAGGTAGTGATGCTCGACTTTAATCTCTATGGCCACCCCCAGTCGGCAGCACGCGTACTCGTACTGCGCAAGCTTTACGAAAAATATGCCGAGCAGGGATTGGAGATATACCAGGTGTCGCTCGATGGTAACGAACATTTCTGGAAGACCACCGTTGAGAACATCCCTTGGATATGCGTGCGCAGCGAAGAGGGTGCTTACGCCAAGGAGGCCAGTCTCTATGGGGTGCGCGAACTGCCTACCTACTTCCTCGTCAACCGCGCTGGCGAACTGGTAATGCGCGATGAGATGGTAGAGGACTTGGAGCGCGAGCTCGAACGCCTGCTAGCAGAGTAAAAAAGTTAAAGGTGATGGGTTAAAAGGTTACGAGAGACTAACTCCTAATTTCTAACTCCTGCCCTCCACCTCTAAATTTCTTTGAATCCACTAACTCAAAAATCATAAGCCATGGGAAAAGCAACTGGAAAGAAAAACAAGCGCATGAACAAGCGCGCCATGTTCGATGCCCTCATCGACCTGTTCCAACACAACAGTGATCGTGCCCTTACCTATACCCGCATATGGAAGGAACTGCGCCTCACCACACATCCCCAGAAGATGTTGTGCGCTGACATCATCAGCGACTTGCTCTTTGAAGGCAGCTTGGTAGAGACCTCTAACGGACACTTCCGCCTCGTATTCCAGCAGCGCGAACTCATAGGTACCATACAGCGCGGCAGCAACGGCCGCATACTCTTTGCTCCCGAAGCAGACGAGGAGTCGGTATACATTGCCGAGCGCAACTCGATGCACGCCCTGCATGGCGACCGTGTGAAGGTGAGCCTCTTTGCCCGCCGTCGCGGACGCGGCATGCCTGAAGGAGAGGTGGTAGAGATCCTTGAGCGTGCCAACGACACCTTCGTGGGTATCCTCAAGGTGGAAAAGAACTACGCCTTCCTGCTCACCGAGAGCCGTACGCTCGACAATGACATCTTCATCCCCCGCGACAAGCTCAAGGGCGGTAAGAGTGGCGACAAGGCGGTAGTGAAGATTGTCGACTGGCCCGAAGATGCACGCAACCCCATAGGCCATGTGGTGGACATTCTCGGTAAGGCGGGTAACAACGACACCGAGATGCATGCCATCCTTGCCGAATTTGGTCTCCCCTACAGATATCCCATTGCCGTAGAGCAGGCGGCAAACCATATCAGCGATGTTATCCCCTCCGAAGAGATTGCCCGCCGCCTCGACATGCGCGATGTGCTCACCTGCACCATCGACCCGCACGATGCGAAGGACTTTGACGACGCGCTCTCTATCCGTTCCATCGGAAAGAATCTCTGGGAGGTGGGCGTACACATTGCCGATGTCACTCACTATGTGGGCGAGAATGGCATCATCGACAAAGAGGCGCAACACCGCGCCACTTCGGTGTATCTCGTCGACCGCACCATCCCCATGCTGCCCGAACGCTTGTGCAACAACATTTGCTCACTACGCCCCAATGAGGATAAACTCACCTATTCGGTTATCTTCCACATTGATGACAAGGCTCGTGTGAAGTATCACCAGATAGCCCACACCGTTATTAATAGTAATAGAAGATATACCTACGAGGAGGTGCAGGAGATCATTGAAAGAAGCCTCTCCCCCGCCTCTCCCAAGGAGAGGAGCCTTGAGGCCGCGATGCCTGAATCTCTCCCCATTCAGGGGGAGTTGGAGGGGGCTTTGCTCGTCCTCAACGACCTTGCGCAGCAGCTGCGTGCGCAG
>JAFYMV010000111.1 GCA_017548225.1 Bacteroidaceae bacterium
CCCATCAGCACGGTGTTGAGCACGGTGTATTGGTCCCACTTGAAATGGTCCTGACTGAGCACCGAGAGACGCTCGTCGGGGCCAAGAGTGACGCTACCCTTAGTGGGCTCCAGCTCGCCACTTATAGCGCGCAGGAAGGTAGACTTACCCGCACCGTTAGCACCAATGACACCATCTATATTTCCGTTAGTGAACTTAAGGTTGACATCCTTGTATAACACTCGTTTTCCAAACTGAATCGCTAAATCTGAAACTGTAATCATATTGATGAATCTTTATTTCTGCAAAAACATTTGCAAAGATAGTGCAAAATAGTGAATATAGCTCGTTGAATTTAACTTTGTTGAATCTCTACGGGGGGTATACTCCCTACCCGACTGTCGGCAGGATAAAAAATGCTCTACTGCTTGCTGAATCGGTGGCAAAGCACTACCTTTGCGGGTATGATAAAATCTCTATTCATCGTGGGCATAGGTAGCTTCGTGGGAGGAACGATGAGGTATTACCTGTCGACACTCATCAAGAGCTGCTGCAGCCAAGGCTTCCCGTGGGGTACACTGGTGGTAAACCTCGTGGGATGCTTCCTCTTTGGTATGCTCTTTGCCCTACTACACCGGATGGGGTTGCACCATAGCTCGTGGGCACTGCTGCTCACGACAGGACTGTGCGGTGGCTTCACCACCTTCTCGACCTTTGCCAACGAAAGCATGCTCATGCTGCAAGAAGGCAACATCGTGGCATTTGCCAGCTATGTAGCTGCCAGCATCATCCTCGGCATCGCACTTGTAGCATTGGGATATACGATTTTTAGTTAGGAGATAAGAGTGAAACAAACATGCTACCTCCCAAGATAGAACAAACCACTCCCCGACTCTACTAAGAGAATCGGGGAGTTGGTATAAGTATATTTTTCCTTAAACGAGTTTGTGGATCACGAGTCCTGAGCGCAACTTAGGCTCAAACCAGGTTGTCTTGGGAGGCATGATATTACCTGTATCGGCAATATCCATAAGCTGCTTCATTGATACGGGATAAAGGGCGAGAGCCATCTTCATCTCTCCGCTATCAACACGACGCTTCAGCTCGCCGAGGCCACGGATGCCACCAACAAAGTCGATGCGCTTGTCCTTGCGTAAGTCACCCAAGCCAAGAATATCATGCAGGATGAGGTTCGACGAGATGGTCACATCAAGCACACCGATGGGGTCGTTGTCATCATAGGTACCCTCCTTAGCGGTGAGGCTATACCACTGTCCCTCAACATAAAGCGAGAAGTTGTGCAGGGCACAGGGCTTATAGATTTCTTCTCCCTTAGGCTCGACGATGAAGTTGTCGCTAAGTTTAGCCAACAGCTCCTTGGAGGTGAGGCCATTGAGGTCTTTCACTACGCGATTGTAGTCGATGATGGTGAGCTGTCCTGCAGGGAAGCATACGGCCATGAAGTAGTTATACTCCTCGTCACCCACGTGGTTGGGGTTCTGACGTGCTTTCTCTGCACCTACAAGCGCAGCTGCAGCCGAACGATGATGACCATCGGCTATGTAGAGCGCAGGCATCTGTGCAAAGGCGGCAGTGATAGCAGCCATGTCGGCCTCGTCATCGATAACCCATAGCTGGTGACGGAAGCCATCGCCCTGGGCTACGTAGTCATACTCGGGTGCTTCGGCAGTATAACGGGCTACGAGGGCATCGAGGGCTTCGTTGTCGGGATAGGCAAAGAAGACGGGCTCGATGTTGGCATTATTGACACGCACATGCTTCATACGGTCTTCCTCCTTGTCGGCACGGGTAAGCTCATGCTTCTTGATGACACCATTGAGGTAGTCATCAACATATGCACACACGACGAGACCATACTGAGTCTTGCCGTTCATGGTCTGTGCGTACACGTAGTACTGCTCCTTCTCGTCTTGCACGAGCCATCCCTGCTCCTGGAAGCGAGCGAAATTCTCGGCAGCCTTATCATACACACGAGGATCGTGCTCATCGGTACCTACGGGAAAGTCAATCTCGGGCTTGATGATATGATAGAGCGACATCTCGTTACCTTCGGCTTCAGCGCGTGCCTCGTCCGAGTTGAGCACATCATAAGGACGGCTCTGCACCTTCTCCACCAATGCCTTAGGTGGACGGATGCCTTTGAAAGGTTTGATTATGGCCATGATAAGAATTCTGAATAGTGAATTATGAATTCTGAGTTAACATTCTCAATGATAAGAATTCAAATTTTAAAATTACTTATTAACACGGAATTTCTCGCAACCGTCCTTGAGAAAACCGACAATCTGATGCGCAGCAGCAATGCCGGCATTGATGTTAGCTTCAGCAGTCTGTGCACCCATTTTCTTGGGTGTAGAGAAATAGCGGTCAGAGAAGAGTTCCATAAACTTGCTGTGAGCTGCGGGCATGATATCAGTCATGTATTTCAAGTCGGTACGCTCCTGCATGAGCTGGATGAGTTCAGTCTCGTTGATAACCTCCTTACGGGCTGTATTCACAAGCACAGCACCCTTGGGCATATCCTTCAAGAGAGCGTAGTTAATTGACTCCTTAGTCTCGGGAGTAGCGGGGATATGGAGTGATACCACCTGACACTGCTCGTAGAGTTCCTTGGCCGAAGCTACGGGAGTAACCCCATCAGCAGTCATCACCTCGTTGGGACAGTAAGCGTCGTAAGCGTAGATATCCATTCCGAATCCCTTAGCGATGCGTGCCACATTACGGCCTACATTACCATAGGCGTGGATACCGAGTTTCTTACCCTTAAGTTCCCATCCCGAAGTACCATTGTAAAGGTTACGCGCAGCATATACCATGAGGCCGAGCGCTAGTTCAGCTACAGCATTAGAGTTCTGTCCGGGAGTGTTCATCACACATACATTATGTGCGGTAGCAGCAGCAAGGTCCACATTATCATAGCCTGCACCTGCACGCACCACAATCTTGAGCTGCTTAGCAGCGTCGAGCACCTCGGCATCAATCACATCACTACGAATGATGATGGCATCGACATCAGCCACAGCAGCGAGCAAGTTGGCCTTGTCACCATATTTCTCCAACAACACCAGTTCATAACCGGCACCTTCAATCACTTCACGGATACCATCTACCGCCACTTTGGCAAATGGTTTATCGGTTGCTACTAATACTTTCATTTTTTTAATTCTGAATTGTGAATTATGAATTCTGAATCGCAATAATACTGAATGCTGAATTATGAATTAAACCATCTGTGGATGGAAAGAAAGAATTAACTTCGTTGATACTTGGCAAAACTCGTTGTGTGCACAAGCATTCAAAATTCAGAATTCAGAATCGAGAACTTGCTTAATGCAAGTTCTCAAACTCTTTCATGCAATCAACCAATGCTTGCACACTCTCAAGAGGCATAGCGTTGTAGCATGATGCACGGAATCCACCGACAGAACGGTGCCCCTTGATATTCACGATACCACGAGCCTTGGCAAACTCGATGAATTCAGCCTCAAGCTCCTTATACTCATCGTTGAGCACGAAGCAGATGTTCATGTATGAGCGGTCTTCCACATGGCAGGTACCACGGAAGAGCTTATTGCGATCAATCTCACCATAGAGCAAATCGGCACGCTCCTTGGCACGACGCGCCATCTCCTCAACACCACCATTAGCCTTGATCCAGCGCAAGGTGAGCATAGCAGAGTAGATAGGCAATACAGGAGGAGTGTTGAACATCGATCCACCATCCACATGAGTCTGATAGTTGAGCATCAAGGGAATGGTACGGTCCACCTTATTGAGTGCATCGTTGCGTACAATAGCGAAGGTCACACCCGAAGGAGCGAGATTCTTCTGAGCACCGCCATACACACAGATATACTTGCTGAAATCAATGGGGCGTGTGAAGATATCCGATGACATATCGGCAACCATGGGCACATTCACCTCGGGGTCAAAGCGTACCTCAGTACCATGAATAGTATTGTTTGTAGTAAAGTGGAAATAGTCCACATCTTCGGGTACGGTGAAATTCTTCGGGATATAGGTATAGTTGGCATCAGCCGATGAAGCCACCACCTCTACCTCGCCAAAGAGCTTAGCCTCCTTGTATGCCTTCTTGGCCCATACACCAGTATCGGTATAGGCAGCCTTCTTCTGGAGGAAGTTGTAGGGCACCATGCAGAACTGCATGCTAGCACCACCACCAAGGAAGAGTACAGAGTAGCCTTCGGGAATGTTGAGAATCTCCTTGAAGAGAGCTACAGCCTCATCGAGCACCGCTTGAAAATCCTTTGAACGGTGACTAATCTCCAATATAGAAAGGCCTGTGCCATTGAAATCTAATACAGCTTGAGCGGTTTGCTCCACCACTTCACGCGGCAGGATAGAGGGTCCTGCACAGAAATTATGCATCTTCATAACTAATAATGTTTATATAGTTAATAATTTTAAAAGAGTAGCAAATGTAACGAGTTTACATTACTTAACAAAATATTTTGATATATTATTTGCCATTTTCGTAGCAAAATCACACATTCCCCCTATTTTTGGGTAACATTGAGAGGTGAGGAGGTGAGGGGATGAGAGGGATTAAAAGGTTAATGGTTAGGGGCTAATGGTTAGAGATGAATGCAGGTAATAGCTAACTGCCAAAAGCTAAAAGCAGTGACTCCGCTGCTAGTCTTCGTTATTCGTCAATCGTTCAAAGGTTTGATGCTCTAGTGCAAACATCTCTTCTCTCAAGCGATATTCGCCATACTTATGCTGCACGCGTCGCACGAAAAGTATGGTCTCTGTACCCGCAAAGCGTCCATTCCGACATAGCGAATCGGTGTAGTATACTGAGTCGTTTTTCAGTCGCAGGTACGACTCCACATTATCGTTCCACACATATCGGTTTTTGCCATACTTATCGGCCAGTCGCATGGCATCCTGCACATGTCCGAATCCTGCATTATACGAGGCAAGCACAAAGTTGATTCGTTCGCTGCTCGGCACACGGCGAAACAGTTGAGAGAGGTATGCAAAGTATTCCGCAGCAGCCCGTACGCTCTCTTCCGGATCGTGTTCCATACCTTTAGGTATCCCCATGGCACGCGCCGTCTGCGGCATGATCTGCATCAGCCCCTGCGCACCTACGGCCGATACGGCCGAGGTATCAAATTTTGATTCCACATAGGCCACCGCAGCAAGCATCTTCCAATCCCACCCTACGGTGTCGGCATAGATACGGAATATACTATCGTAGGGAGAGATGCGAAAGACCGGATCGGGCATCTCCACAGCTAATGAGTCCTCCTCAACGGCATGCTCAAACGAGAGTTCGGGCGGTATGCTCACAGCAAATATGGCCGTCACCAATGCAATGGCTATGATATATACCGTTTTCTCTCGCTTACGCATCGTCTTCAGATATTATTACAACGCCTCACATTCGGCCAACCAACTAGCAGCACTAGCATCACTCGGCATGCGCCAGTCGCCACGCGGACTCAGCGATACGCTACCCACCTTGGGACCATCGGGCAAGCATGAGCGCTTGAACTGCTGTTGGAAGAAGCGACGGAAGAATGTCGTAAGCCACTTCTTGATGATAGCCGCATCATACTGCCCCTCAAAGGTAAGACAAGCCAAGTAATAGATTTTCTTGGGGCGGTAACCCGAACGCAAGAAATGGTAGATAAAGAAATCGTGCAACTCGTAGGGGCCTACCAGATCCTCCGTTTTCTGTTTGATAGTACCGTCAGCCTTTGCAGGAATCAGTTCGGGACTGATGGGTGTATTCACAATATCGAGCAAGATGCTGCGTACCTCTGCATTGTAGCTATGCTCGGCCTCCCACTGCACCAGGTGGCGCACAAGGGTCTTGGGGATACCGGCATTCATGCCATACATCGACATATGGTCGCCGTTGTAGGTAGCCCATCCAAGTGCCAACTCCGAGAGGTCGCCCGTACCGATCACAATCGCATTCTCACGATTAGCCACATCCATGAGCAACTGCGTACGCTCGCGCGCCTGGCTGTTCTCATAGGTTGTATCGTGTACATCAATATCGTGCTCTATATCCTTAAAATGCTGTATGCAAGCATCCTTGATACTGATTTCGCGCAACGACACACCGAGGTGGCTCATCAGGTCGAGCGCATTCTGATAGGTACGGTCAGTAGTGCCAAATCCCGGCATGGTAACACCGATAATACCCGTACGGGGGAGCTGCAATCGGTCAAAGGTACGCACCGTAGCCAGCAATGCCAGCGTAGAATCCAGTCCGCCCGAGATACCAATCACCACTTTGCTGCAGTGGATGTGCGTCAGGCGCTTAGCCAGCGCCACCGACTGAATATTAAACACCTCGTTGCAGTGGCTGTCGAGCTCCGCACCCTGCGGCACGAAAGGCAGCTGGGCAAAGTGGCGTGTGAGCACACTCTCACGCTCGGTGACAGGTGCCGTATGTATATGAGTTGCCTTCGGGTAAAGGTCAGCCTGCGCAGTAGCAAAAGTAGTGTTGCCACGACGCTCCATGCGCAGCTTGTCGAGGTCAATCTCCGAGCAGATGAGCTGCGCATCGAAGCAGAAGCGTTCACCTTCAGCAAGTATAGCACCATTCTCGGCTACAAAGGCCTTACCTGCAAACACCAAGTCCGTCGTTGATTCTCCATAACCACTGCTGGTATACACATAACCTGCCATGCTGCGTGCCGACTGCTGCTTGAGGAGCGAGCGCAAGTAATCATGCTTTCCCGTCACCTCATCCGAAGCCGAGAGGTTGAAGATGATCTCTGCCCCCTGCAACGCCAATGCCGAGCTGGGCGGTGTTACGCTCCACAAGTCCTCGCAAATCTCCACGCCAAACGCGTAGCGTCCCGTGTGGAATATCTGGTACGAGCCGATGTGTACCGACTGTCCAGCATAGCAGATATTATCCTCCATGCGCAAGTTGTATCCTGTCGAGAACCAACGACGCTCGTTAAACTCACCATAGTTGGGAATATAGCACTTGGGCACGATACCCAAGATGCGTCCCTGCTGCAACACGAGCGCACAGTTGTACAGTGCACCGCACACATAGATGGGAGCACCTATTATATATAGAGTGTCATACACCTTCGTTGCTTCGGCAAAGCGGGCGATGGCCGCTTCAGACTCCTGTAGTAAGGTTTGTTGTGTAAACAAGTCGCCACAGGTATAACCCGTGATGCATAGTTCAGGAAATACGGTCACCTCAGCACCCTCCTCATGAGCGCGGTGCGCCAAGGCGATAAGTTGCTCTACATTATATGTCGGGTCAGCTACGCTGACCAAGGGTACCGCAGCACCCACTTTGATAAATCCGTGTTGCATAGTTGTTGTTTGTATTTCGCTCACAAAAATAGAACATTTTTTTTGATTTTACGAAGATTATACCGATTTACTTGCATATCCTCTGCCGAACGCCACCAAATAACGAAGGGGATGCTCACGCATCCCCTCCATCATTTTATCTAGATATGTCAAATTACTTGATCACACCCAGCTCCTTACCTACCTTAGTGAAGGCAGCGATAGCCTTGTCGAGGTCCTCGCGGCTGTGAGCTGCAGAGAGCTGTACACGGATACGAGCCTGATCCTTCGGCACTACGGGGTAGTAGAAACCAGTTACATAGATACCTTCCTCAGCCATACGGTTAGCAAAGTCCTGTGACAACTTTGCATCGTAGAGCATTACAGCGCAGATAGCAGACTGTGTAGGCTTGATATCGAAGCCTGCAGCGAGCATCTTCTCGCGGAAGTATACCACATTCTCCTGCTGCTTAGTGTGAAGGTCATCGCTCTCCTTGAGGATCTTAAACATCTCCAATGATGCACCTACTACTGCAGGGGGAATAGAGTTAGAGAAGAGGTAGGGGCGTGAACGCTGACGAAGCATATCGATAATCTCCTTGCGACCAGTGGTGAAACCACCGATAGCACCACCGAATGCCTTACCGAGTGTACCTGTGTGGATATCGATACGGCCGTAGCAGTTGAACTGCTCGCTTACACCATGACCGGTAGCACCTACAACACCAGCTGAGTGACACTCGTCCACCATTACGAGAGCGTCATACTTCTCCGCGAGGTCACAGATCTTATCCATGGGAGCCACATTACCATCCATAGAGAACACACCGTCAGTTACGATGATACGGAAGCGCTGTTCCTGAGCCTCCTGCAAGCAACGCTCGAGGTCAGCCATGTCCGCATTGGCGTAGCGATAACGCTTAGCCTTACAGAGGCGTACACCGTCGATGATAGAAGCGTGGTTCAATGCGTCAGAGATGATAGCATCCTGATCGGTGAAGAGAGGTTCGAATACACCACCGTTAGCATCGAAGCAAGCAGCGTAGAGGATAGTATCCTCAGTCTTGAAATAATCTGAGATTGCCGCCTCGAGCTCCTTGTGCATATCCTGAGTACCGCAGATGAAGCGTACTGAAGACATACCATAGCCATGAGTCTCCATTGCCTTGGTAGCAGCATCAATGAGACGCTGGTTATCAGAGAGACCGAGGTAGTTGTTAGCACAGAAGTTGAGTACATCACGACCGTCGTTGAGCTTGATGTTAGCGCGCTGAGGAGTGGTGATGATACGCTCGTTCTTGTACAAGCCAGCGTCTTTGATGCCGGCGAGTTCCTGTTGCAGGTGTTCTTTAATCTTTCCGTACATAGGGCTTATGATTTATAGAATAGTTTGTAAATAGTCAAATGATGGACAAAGGTAGTGATTTAAATTAAGAATAGTTCACGCGGAATGAAAAAAAATGCAGACAAGAACACGATTTTTCCCTACAGACATAAAAAAAGATGAAGAACCACTGTCCTTCATCCCTTTCGTGGAGCATGCGAGACTCGAACTCGCCACCTCTTGACTGCCAGTCAAACGCTCTAGCCAGATGAGCTAATGCCCCTTTTTATGTTTTCATGGTGCAAAGGTAGTGCAAGCGAGTGAATAAAACAAGTTTCAACGAACGAAAGTTGAGAAAATGTTTGCATTTTCTCTGCTGATCGCCGACGCGGAAACGCAGTCCGCTAGTCTGAACCTTTAGGTCGCTGGCCGTAAGGGAAAAGCAAAGGAGGTCTGCCTAGTACGACAAAATTCAAATAATTTACAATTTTACAAAGCACAAACCTGATTCAGGTTACAGCGTAAATCAAAATCTATAATTCAAAATTCAGAATTCAGAATTCTTTTTACTATCTTCGCAAAGTTTTTCAATAATAAATGTTACAACCCGTCAAAGAAAAGATCATTCTCGGCATCGACCCCGGCACCAACCTCATGGGATATGGTGTCATCAAAGTCGTGGGCACCAAGGCCAGTATGTTGGCGATGGGTGTCATCGACCTGCGCAAGTACGAAGACTCCTACCTCAAGCTAGGCCGTATCTTTGAGCGTGTGCGCGGCATCATCGACTCCTATCTCCCCGACGAGCTCGCCATCGAGGCCCCCTTCTTCGGCAAGAATGTGCAGACGATGCTCAAGCTCGGCCGTGCCCAGGGTGTGGCCATGGCCGCAGCCATGAGTCGTCAGGTCCCCATCACCGAGTACGCCCCCACTAAAATCAAGATGGCCATTACTGGCAACGGTTCGGCAGGCAAGGAGCAGGTAGCCGACATGCTACGCCGCATGCTCCACATCGACAAGGAAGAGATGCCCCACTTCCTCGACGCCACCGATGCCCTAGGCGCTGCCTACTGTCACTACCTGCAGATGGGGCGTCCTACGGTCGACAAGGGCTGCAGCAGTTGGAAGGAGTTTATGGCCAAGAATCCCGAACGAGTAAAAAAATGACAGGAAACGCATTTTTTTTAAACCTTTTATTGAATTTTCCTGGCATTGTTACTATATTATATATGAAGTTTCATTAAAAGACACATAGCATATGAAAAAGAAGGTTGTTTATGTTGACATGGATGGCGTATTGTGCGATTACATTGGCCGTTGCAACGAATTGGGTATCTCCCCCGACGAAGCCAAGCACCAGCCCGGATTCTTTATTGGTCTGAAACCTATCGAAGGCGCCATCGAGGCCTACCGCAAGCTCCACGCGCAGTACGATGTATATATCTTGTCGGCAGCCTCATGGAGCAATCCCGCAGCCTGTGCCGAGAAAATCGAGTGGGTAAACCAATACCTCCCCGAAGCCTACAAGCGCGTCATCTTCTCACACAACAAGCATCTGTGTCAGGGCGACTACCTCATCGACGACCGCGCCAAGTGCGGTGCCGACCGCTTTGAAGGCCAATGGATTCAGTTCGGTTCCGAGCAGTTCCCCGATTGGGACAGCGTGCTCACCTTTATCGAGGTATACAGCGAATTTGACGAGCCCGACACCCTCTGTCGCAAGATGATCTCCCCTACTATGGTAGAGAAGACCATCGCCACTCTTGACGAATACATGAAAACGCTCAATGCCGCGTATAACAAAGAGTCAAGCGAGGAACTCTACAAGAAGATTACCAGCCTCGCCACCCTCACCAACCGTTGGCTGAAGGCTTCAGGCATAGAAGACGAATCAAGCTATTACGACATTTAATAAGATTAATATATATAAAGATGAAAAAGAGCATTTTCCTTATCATCCTACTATTCATCAGTTCGGTAGGATATGCCGATTCGCTGCAACGCTTCATCAACAGGTACAGTGATGTTGACGGAGCCCAATACAAGGTCTTCAATCGCGACAGCCATTTCAACGATGTACCAGCCAACTCCTTCTCACCCTTCTCGCTGAAGATGCGTAGCGGAAGTCTCAAGGTAATGGGAATCGAAGAGATGGTCATCCTTCAGCTCGAGCAATGCAGGGAGTCAGTCCAAGAGCGTTTTGTAGAGAATGTTACCGATGCCATCCCCGACGAGTATTCGCTTGTTGCCGAAAACATCCGTTACCAGATTTATTTAAGCAACCAAGACGAAGACTACGCCTATATGCTCATCGTCAACCACAAGCTACCGGGTCTCACCTTGATGTATGTCACCAACGGTTTCGTTCGTGCCATGCTCAACGATGAAGGCGACGGATTCGACCCCGACAAGCTAGAGAGATACCTCGAGCAAGGAGCCGAGCGATTGGGTGAGTCAATGATTAACCTTGGCGAAAAGATCAAAGAGGGCATGCTACGCCTCCAAGAGAGCACCAAAGAACGCGTCGAAGAGGCCGAGACTTGGAAGGTATATTTCTAATTTTCATTTTTTGAGAAAAAGTATTTACATTTGCAAATTCAATTCAAAGCAAGCAATTACTTTAATCCTATTGATTATAATAAAGAAAATTCTATTAGTAGCCATCGTTGCGGCAGCTATGACATCATGCAGCAGCTCCAGAAAGTCACAATATTCTCACGAGTTGGATTATGGCAAATCAATTAACAATTATGTTAGATCATTCGTCAAAGACTGATTCCCAAGATAAAAAATAGGAAAAAGCTTTTTTTTCAAAAAAAACGTTTATCTTTGCAAAGAATCTAATAAAAAACAGTAATCAACACTTAATAAAACCTATTTGTTTATGAAAACTAAAATGTCTCTTTTGGCTGTAGCCGTAGTTATGGTTATGGCTTCGTGCGGTACTTCAAAGCAGTCGCAAAGTGATTTGATGATGATGCAGATGATGCAAATGATGATGCAGAATCAGGGTGGTCAACAACAGCAGCAACAACAGCCTGCGACAAGTTCATTGGGTCAGGAAGTAGCTAAGAGCCCCGCTCAGCTCTATGCTGAAGATCCTAAGGCTGAGTCGATTCGCGCATGGGCTTTCTATAACGGCTTCTCTGACGACCAGTTGGAGGCTGTAGCGGCTGACCTCGCTCGTGGTAACCTCTCTAACTCGTTGACCGTGTTCGTTCAGAACGCATTGGAGAATTTTGTTGATCGCTTGTCAAAGCAAGGACTCACCAATGAAGGCATTGCAAAGAAGAAGGTGAAGGATGATAAGACCACCAGCAAGTTGAAGGTTGTGTCTGAAAACTTGATTCAAGGCGCGAAGGTGGTAAAGGCTAATCGTTACAGACAAGCAGATGGCACAGAAACTGCTTATGTATGCGTAGAACTTGATCCCTCAGTTGTTGCCAACAAAATCAGAAATGAGGCCGAGATTATCAATGCCATCAGTGACAACGAAGCTATGAAGATTGCCTTTAAATCACATATGTTTGATGAGACTATGCAAGAATCTTTTGAGCAATTCCGTGCAGCACAGGCAGGAACAACCGTAGCACAATGAGAAAATTAACAACCATAATTGCATGTATATTCTTGGGCGCAACATTCGTTTGCGCCCAAGAATCATCTGATAGGGTAGAGCCACAGTGGCTCAAACATACACCCACATCCAAAACTTATGGAGTGTGCTATATCCCTGTCACCGTATATTCTACCGACATACAGTCGGCCTCAACATTGGCCTTGAATGAGTTGACCCGACACCTCCCACGCAACTGGAATGTGAGTACGGTTAGCGATGTTGAGCGCCACTCTTACATGGAACGCTCTGGAAATCAAATCAATGCCAATAAGCGTACACAAAGCTATACGCTGAATGTAAAAAACGAAGGTGAGCCCGTGAGCATTCGTTGCAAAGAAGTCGATGCCTATTGGGTTGAGTCGTACATCGGTGGAAACCAACAGTTGAAGTATACCATCCTCTATCAGGTGTTGGCTCCTAACTTGAAGGGTGATTTTGAAACTACCTATACCACCACTCAATATGGTGTGCGTGGCTTGTGGCGCTCGATGATTGTACCCGGTTGGGGACAGTTCTACAAGGGTTCCAAGACCAAAGGAGCCGTATTCCTCGGTGGTACAGCTGCATTAGCTGGAACGACAGTCTACTTCCAGAGCCGTATCATCAACTGCAGAAATCTGGCAGCACAGACCTATAACCCCGAGCACTTGCGCATCTACTCGCGTCGCATCAGCAATTTCAGCACAGCTCGCAATGTGTGCATTGGTGCTACTGCTGCGCTCTATGTGTGGAACCTTGTTGATGCTGTAGTGGCTCCTGGTGCACGACGCATCGTAATCAAACCGGCCACCTTCGGTAATTACACACAAAGCAATAACGCCCTCTCTGAACCTTTCGGATTTGGCGCTGAATTTACTTTTTAACTTTATAAAGAGATTTTGACAAGTAATATATGAAAAAGGTGCTTTATATTTTTCCTCTTTTGGCAACACTGCTCTTTGCAAGTTGTGAAACAGAGCTCCCCGAAACCATGGGAGGTATTTATGGCGTAGTCAGTGATGTAGAGAATGGTGAGCCTGTGCGTGGCGCTACGGTGATACTCTCTCCTGGTAACCAAACCACGATAACAGGTTATGACGGCCGTTATGAATTTAGCGACCTGATGGCCGGACAATACAATCTTCAGGTATCGGCCAGTGGCTACAACACCAACAGCCGTAAAATAACCGTCGTTGCTGGCCGTAATGCATTGGGAGACATGCCCCTCTCTCCTATCGTAGAGTTGATGAATGTGCGCCTCTCAAGCAACTATTTC
>JAFYMV010000112.1 GCA_017548225.1 Bacteroidaceae bacterium
ATGAAGGTTTATCAAAGTAACGAAATCAAAAACATTGCCCTTCTCGGTAATGACGGATCAGGTAAAACCACCCTCACAGAAGCGCTGCTCTATGAGAGTGGAGTTATAAAACGCCGTGGTAGAATTACTCAAAAGAATACCGTCAGCGACTACTTCCCCGTAGAGCAGGAGTATGGTTATTCTGTATTCTCTACCGTATTCAGTTGCGAGTGGAATAACAAGAAATTAAATATCATCGATTGCCCGGGTAGCGACGACTTCGTCGGTGCGGCTACATCGGCTATTACGGTGACTGATACTACTATCTTGCTGCTCAATGGCCAGTATGGCTCAGAGGTAGGCACACAGACCCACTTCCGCTACACCGAGCAGTTGGGCAAGCCCGTCATCTTCCTTGTTAACCAGCTCGATAACGAGAAGTGTGACTATGATAATATCCTCGAACAGTTGAAGAGCATCTATGGCTCTAAGGTAGTGCCCGTACAGTATCCTGTACAAACAGGTCCTAATTTCCATGAGCTCATCGATGTGTTGTTGATGAAGAAGTATTCATGGAATCCCGAGGGTGGTGCTCCCATCATCGAGGACATCCCCGCTTCAGAGATGGAGAAGGCTAAGGAGTGGCATAAGGCACTCGTAGAGGCAGCTGCTGAGCACGACGAAGGTTTGATGGAGAAGTTCTTTGAGACCGAGTCGCTCACTGAGGATGAGATGCGTGAAGGTATCCGCAAGGGTATGGTAAGCCGCGGTATATTCCCCGTATTCTGTGTATGTGCAGGTAAGGACATGGGTGTACGCCGCCTGATGGAGTTCCTCGGTAATGTAGTTCCCTTCGTAGATGAGATGCCCGCAGTGGTAAATACCAAGGGTGAAGAGGTTACTCCCGATCCTAATGGTCCTACATCACTCTATTTCTTCAAGACAGCTGTAGAGCCCCATATCGGTGGTGTACAATACTTCAAGGTGCTCAGTGGTAAGGTACGCGAGGGCGATGACCTTACTAATGCAGATCGCGGCTCTAAGGAGCGTATGGCTCAGCTCTTCTGCTGCGCAGGTGCTAACCGCTTCCAGGTAGACGAGCTCGTAGCTGGTGATATAGGTTGCACCGTGAAGCTCAAGGATGTGAAGACTGGTAACACCCTTAATGGTAAGGATTGTGACTGGCAGTTCAACTTCATCAAGTATCCTAATGCAAAATACTCTCGTGCTATCCGTCCCGAGAACGAGGCTGATATGGAGAAGATGATGAGCATTCTCAACCGTATGCGTGAGGAAGACCCCACATGGGTTGTTGAGCAGAGTAAGGAGTTGCGTCAGACCATCGTACATGGTCAGGGCGAGTTCCACCTCCGCACCTTGAAGTGGCGTTTCGAGCACAATGAGAAGCTCCCCATCCGCTTTGAGGAAACACGCATTCCTTATCGTGAGACTATCACAAAGGCCGCTCGTGCCGACTATCGTCACAAGAAGCAGTCAGGTGGTGCCGGTCAGTTCGGTGAAGTACACCTCATTGTAGAGCCCTACTACGAAGGCATGCCTATGCCCGATGTATATAAGTTCGGCAACCAGGAGTTCAAGATCAGCGTTAAGGGTCAGGAAGAGCACACCTTGGAGTGGGGTGGTAAGCTCGTATTCATCAACTCTATCGTAGGTGGTAGCATCGACGCCCGTTTCATGCCCGCTATCCTCAAGGGTATCATGAGCCGCTTGGAGCAGGGTCCGCTCACTGGATCATACGCTCGTGATGTACGCGTTATCGTATACGATGGTAAGATGCACCCGGTAGACTCAAACGAAATCTCATTCATGCTCGCAGGCCGCAACGCGTTCAGTGAGGCGTTCAAGAATGCAGGTCCGAAGCTCCTTGAGCCTATCTATGATGTAGAGGTACTCGTGCCCTCTGACAAGATGGGTGATGTGATGGGTGACCTCCAGGGCCGTCGCGGTATGATTATGGGTATGAGCAGTGAGAATGGCTACGAGAAGCTCGAGGCTAAGGTGCCTTTGAAGGAGATGTCATCATACTCTACCGCACTCAGCTCACTCACCGGTGGTCGTGCTTCGTTCAACATGCAGTTCTCAAGCTACGAACTCGTACCTATGGATGTACAGGACAAGTTGGTTAAGGAGTTCGAGGCAAAGCAGCAAGCTGAAGAATAATAACGAATCCTCAATAGTTGCAGGGGCAAGGAGCATACGCTTCTTGCCTCTGTTCTTTTTTGTATGGGCATGGCATATAGGTCGGGTAATTGTATGTATACTTCATATAACTATGCTTTACGCCTTTTGGGTTGCAGGTGTCGGTATTTGCTTGTAATATTCAGTGAATCATATGCTTATCGACCGATACCCCTGCTGAGGGGTGTCTGCCGTAAATTGTAGGCCTACACTACCGCTCGTCTACAAAGGCTTTTTTGAAAATGTAGGCCTAGACGAAATTTAGAGTAGGCCTACAATTTTCTACACCTTTTGGGGTGAAAAACGGATAGAAGCAATAATTCTGCCAGAGCCTTTCGTTTTGGGAAATGCTTCTAACCAATAATTTTATTGAAAGGCTCTGATCTCAGCAGAGCATGTGTTGTTGGTGTAAATTTTGTCCATGTAGAACCCTACGCCCCCTTTTTCAGTGAGTAAAATAGTTTCATTTTTGGCCTGGCAAGGAGGAACTTTGTTAATTCTGAATTGTGAATTATGAATTCTGATTTTTTAGACCTAAATTTCTCTCTACTTTCCTATAATAAAAAAGCCCCTTCCTATGATTATACTTGGGAAGGGGTTTTATTTTATGCTTTGTCCTTGATTGGCTGCTCTTGGCTTGCTTTTAATCAGCGAATCTCTGCGAAGCGCGGGCTTGTAGGTAGTGGTCGAGCAGGGTGATGGCGGCCATAGCCTCTACGATGGGGACGGCGCGGGGCACTACGCAGGGGTCGTGGCGGCCTTTGGCTTTGAGGGTTTGCTCATTGCCGTGGATGTCGAGGGTGGTCTGCTCGCCCAGCTGTGTGGCTACGGGCTTGAAGGCTGCGCGCAGGTAGATGGGTTGGCCATTGCTGATGCCGCCTTGTATGCCGCCCGAACGGTTGGTGAGGGTAGAGATGCCCTCGGCAGTGCGGGTGAACGGGTCGTTCTGCTCGGAACCGCGCTCGGCAATGCCGTCGAAACCGCGACCGTAGTCGAAGCCCTTGCAGGCGTTGATGCTCAGCATGGCGCTGCCTAATGCTGCGTGTAGCTTGCCGAAGACGGGCTCGCCCAGGCCTACGGGACAGCCTGTGATGACGCAGGTGACGATGCCGCCGATGGTGTCGCCCTCACTCTTTACTTGTAGGATGAGCTCTTCCATCTCGCGTGCTTTCTCGGGGTCGGGACAACGCACGATATTGGTCTCGGTGAGCGCGAGGTCGTAGCGGGTGTAGTCGTTGTCAAGGGCGATGTGTCCGACTTGTGAGGTGTAGGCCTGTATGTTGATGCCTACCTCGCGTAGTGCGAGCTTGGCGAGTGCTCCAGCTACGCAGCGCGCTGCTGTCTCACGCGCTGATGAGCGACCACCACCACGATGATCGCGCACGCCATACTTTTGTAGATAGGTGTAGTCGGCATGCGAGGGACGCAGCACTTCGCGTAGGTTGTCGTAGTCGCTCGAGTGCTGATTGGTGTTGCGTATGATAAAGCCGATGGGAGTACCTGTGGTACGGCCTTCAAAGATTCCGGACAGGAACTCTACCTCGTCGGGCTCTTGGCGACCTGTGGTGACGGCACTTTGCCCGGGACGGCGGCGATGCATCTCGTTGCGCACGAAATCCATGTCGACAGTGATGCCAGCGGGCATTCCGTCAACGACACCTCCAATAGCAGCGCCGTGCGACTCGCCAAATGAGGTGAGGGTAAAGAGTGTACCGAAAGTGTTCATGAGGGTCTTGTTTTTGTCAACAGTCAACGGACAACAGTCAACCGTCTTTGTACTTCGAAGGTAGCCCGTAGTCCGTTGTCTGTTGTCCGTTGTCTATAATCAATGGCATCCGCAGTCGCAGCCGCCATCGTGGCTTCCGCAGCCGTCGCAACCACCGCCACAGCTATCGCAACCGCAGCCGCAGCCACCCTGACCGGTGATGATGTTGATGAGTGCTTGGATCTCTTCCTTGGTAGCATCGTGCATGCTCAAAATCTTACCCTCGAATACGAGAGACATGCCTGCATAGGGGTGGTTGAGGTCGATGGTTACCGCCTCTTCCTTAACCTCTACAACGAGGCCGTTCATACGCTGACCGTCAGCATTCATGAGGGGAATTACATTGCCGGGGTAGATCTGCTTGTCGTCAAACTTGCCGTCGATGCAGAAGATGTTCTTGTCAACATCAAAGATGAGGTCGTCGCGGCGGTCGCCGTTGGTCTCGTCCTTGGTGAGGGTGAAATTGAAGGTGTCTCCCTCTTTGAGGTCCTTGAACTTCTCTTCGAAAGCCTCGAAGGTGAAGCCGAGTCCAGTGGTGAACTGGAAGGGCTGCTCGGCGGTAGCCTGCTCAACGAGCTCTTTTACGCCTTCATACTCGGTATACATGTCGTATGATACGACAATGGTCTTGCTGGGATTAATTTCTGCCATAATCTTTATGTGTTTATTGTTTATGTATTATCCTTATCGTTTATACTGCAAAAGTAGTACAAAAATTTACCATATAGAAATTTTACTCTACTTTTAGCCTGTTAGAAAGTCTTAAAATAGGATTGGGTATCGCATTTCTCCTACTATCGCTCGTTGAGATTTGCTTTTTCGCTCGCCTTAACTTCGTTTTCTTCCTTTTCGCTCGCTGCAAAAGTTCAATCAAGCTTGACTCTTGCTCGCTCATGTGTCTGTTGCGCTATTTTTAATCTACTTGCAGCTTGAAAATAGGCTTCGGCTCGGAAAAATGCAAGCAGACTTGCTTTTTCGCTCGCCTTGCGCTATTTTTGCAGACTAAATAAAAATATTACGACAATGAAACTTTGGGATAAGGGCTTCGAGCCCGATAAAATGATAGAGAATTTTACCGTAGGACAGGACCGTGAGCTCGACTTGCGCTTGGCGCGTTACGATGTGGAGGGCTCAATGGCTCATATCCGTATGCTCGAGAGTATTGGACTTATCGAGAAGGAGGAGCTGCCTGTGCTGCTCGCAGCATTGGAGCAGATTCGTGCCGAAATCCTTGATGGCAAATTTGTGATCGAGGAGGGTATCGAGGATGTACACTCACAGGTGGAGCTGCTGCTCACTCAGCGTCTTGGCGATATGGGTAAGAAGATACACTCGGGCCGCTCGCGCAACGATCAGGTGCTGGTAGACCTCAAGCTTTTCTTCCG
This sequence comes from Bacteroidaceae bacterium, assembly GCA_017548225.1. Taxonomy (GTDB): domain Bacteria; phylum Bacteroidota; class Bacteroidia; order Bacteroidales; family Bacteroidaceae; genus UBA1189. Next base: position 5,329 of record JAFYMV010000112.1, read on the forward strand.
CGACGAGATAAAGCAGATGGCCGATGAGGTGGTACACCTTTTTGACCGCTTGCAGGCGTTGAGCGAACAGTACAAAGAGGTGCTCATGCCTGGTTATACTCACTTGCAGATAGCTATGCCCTCATCATTTGGCTTGTGGTTTGGTGCTTATGCCGAGACTCTGGTCGATGACCTTCGCCTCGTGGCTGCTGCCTATAAGATTGCCAACCAAAATCCCTTGGGCTCGGCGGCTGGCTATGGCTCATCGTTCCCCCTGAACCGTACGATGACTACCGAACTGCTCAACTTTGACACCATGCACTACAATGTGGTGGCTGCGCAGATGAGTCGCGGTAAGACCGAGCGTGCTACTGCCTATGCCATCGGTGCGGTGGCCTCTACATTGGGTCGCTTCGCTATGGATGTGTGTCTCTTTATCAATCAGAACTTTGGCTTCATCAGCTTCCCCGATGAATATACTACAGGTAGCAGCATCATGCCGCATAAGAAGAATCCTGATGTGTTTGAGATTATGCGTGCCAAGTGCAACCGCCTGCAGAGCGTAGCTGGCGAGGTGGCCTTGATGACGACTAATCTGCCTGTGGGATACCAACGCGACTTCCAGTTGCTCAAAGATGTGATGTTCCCCGCTATTGAAGAGATCAAGTCATGCCTTACCATGTGTGACATGATGTTGCAGCACATTCGCATCAATCGCGATATTCTTAATGATTCCAAGTACGACTATCTCTTTACTGTGGAGGATGTCAATCGTCTCGCTCTTTCGGGTGTTCCCTTCCGTGAGGCTTATCGTCAGGTGGGCATGCAGGTGCAAAACCATACTTATGCTCCCACTCGCGAGGTGCACCACACACACGAAGGCAGCATAGGTAACCTGTGCAATGACCGTATACGCGAGAAATTGCAGCAGGTGTTGGTGGAGTTTGAATAATTAGAGTGTTCGGCCAATAAGAAAAGGTGTAATCGACCGCATAAAAATAATGCCATCCTACGGGGTGGCATTATTTTTTATGTCTGCATGAGTCAGTGTATATACAAAAGAAAAAGCCGATGCAATGCATCGGCTTTTCTCTTCGTTGGGCTACCCGGACTCGAACCAGGAAAGGCAGGACCAGAATCTGCAGTGTTACCATTACACCATAGCCCAATCGTTTACGGGTGCAAAGGTACGACAAGTTGGGGAATGTGCAAAATAAATTGCAAAGTTTTTTCGTATTATTTCTCAAATTAGGGCAAAAAGTGTAATTTTGCATTCAAACAGGATGGATATTTATGAAAAAGGAATCTCAAATCATATTCGAACGCAACTCTGTAGAGTTTGTTACCGTCGCTGCTGAGTACTGCGCTTTTATCGAACGAAGTGAGGGGCAGAAAAGAGCCGACTTTGTAGATACATTGCTCAAGATACTACCTTTATTATATATAAAGGCTTCGATGTTGCCCGAATGTGAGGTAATGGGTGAGGGTAGTCTTGAGGCTTTCGTTACGGAAGATGATTACGAGGTTATCCGCATCAACTTGCAAGAGTTGCTTGCCGATCGTGATGATTATCTCGATGTGTTCGTCGAGGATATGAAATATAGCGATACCCCCATACGCAAAAGTATAGCGGAGGACCTGACCGATATCTATCAGGTGATAAAGGACTTTGTATGTCAATTCCGCAGTGGACTTAACGAAACCATGCACGATGCTCTGGCGCAATGTCGCGAGCATTTCATGGAGTATTGGGGGCAGACATTGGTCAATACCATGCGCGCTTTGCATGAGGTGAAGTATAGCAAGACTGATGATGAGGAGGAGCAGTACGATGATTGATATCCCGAGCAATATAGACAAGGCCGACATAGCCCAAATGCCCAGCGAACTCTTCGGTGGGCGTATTATCGTGATACATACGGTGGCTGATGTGGCAAAGGCTGTCAATTATCTCAAGGGATTCCCCATATTGGGCATCGACACCGAGACCCGCCCCAGCTTTGCTAAAGGAAAGACCTATGAGGTGTCGCTAATGCAGATATCAACCGAAGATACCTGTTTTCTTTTCCGTCTTAACTACATCGGTATGCCTAAAGCGCTTGTAGATCTCTTGCAGGATGATCGCCAATTGAAGGTGGGACTCTCATTGCGCGACGATATACAAAACCTCAACCGCAAGCATAAGTTTGAACCACGAGGATTCCTTGACCTGCAGCACTATGTGAAGGAGATGGGCATTGAGGCACAGAGCTTGCAGAAGATATATGCCTTGCTCTTTGGGAAGAAGATTTCCAAGTCGCAGCGCCTTACCAATTGGGAAGCGGATGTGCTTACCGACCGCCAGAAGGGCTATGCGGCTACCGATGCTTGGGCATGCGTGCGCATGTATAACTATATGGAGGAGGTAAAGCGCGGAAAGGGATTTCGTGTAGTGAAGGTAAACGAATAGAATAAAAACAAAATCAAAGAATAGATATGTACAAGACAGTATACCTGAAGAAAGGTAAGGAGGAGTCGCTCGGTCGTTTCCATCCCTGGGTGTTCTCTGGTGCCATTCATCATATCGATGGACAGCCCGAAGAGGGCGATGTGGTGCGTGTAGTTAGTGCCGATGGCCGCTTTCTTGCCGTAGGACACATACAGATTGGCAGCATTGCCGTACGCGTGCTCTCATTTGAGGATATTGCCATAGACCATGCGTTCTGGAA
>JAFYMV010000113.1 GCA_017548225.1 Bacteroidaceae bacterium
CCGTTACCGAGGCTTTCCGCATGAAGCGTATGGTGCTTGCCGCCTCTTCGTATGATGGAGGACTGTTCACTCCGATGTATGAGTTCCTCCACCGCATACAGATTAAGGGCTACAAGGGTCGCCGCGTAGGCATCATTGAGAACGGCTCGTGGGCTCCTTCGGCTGGACGCGTCATGAAGGAGATGCTTGCCGAGATGAAGGATATCGACCTCGTAGAGCCCATGGTAAGCATACGCTCTACGCTGCAACCCACCGATATGCCTGCCATGGAGGCACTGATGAAAGCAATAATCTGATACACACGAGGAGCCATAGGCTTGACTGGATTTGTTGCCTCATAGCACAAGCAACATTCTCTTGAATGTGTCAAGAAAAATTATCATTACATTCCAAAAAACTCTTTCGTAATCCGATATATATTGTTACATTTGCATCGGTTTAAGGTGTTCGTCCATGGTCGCTGCTGTGGCGGATGAAAAGGGAACTTCGGTGCAAAGCCGAGACTATACCCGTAGCTGTATGTCTCTATCGAGACTCCGTGCCATCTGACGTTGGTCACTGCTGCAAAAGTGGGAAGACCGCACGGAGGAGACGAGTCAGAAGACCTGCCTTAATCCTTACAATGATGCAATGCTTTCGGGAGATAGAGCATTGGAGATGCGCTTGGTTCTGCTATATGAGTCAGGGTTGTATCATAGGCCACTATTCCCCCGAATGCTGCACGGCTGGTGAAATGTAAATAACTCAACTTTCGCAAGTGCGAAAGCAGGTAGTTAAATGAAAATAAAAGGAGATAAATGGAGTTAAATGCCAAATGTTACATCGCTATTGGCCTTTATCTCCTCAAGCGCGGAGCGCTTATCTCCCTTTAAGTACCTTTAACTCCAAAGAGTTGAACTTGAAAACTTAAAAAAATATAAGGGTATGATACAAACCGTAATCAAGAGAGATGGACGCATCGTGGGCTTCAATCGCGAGAAGATTGCTGCTGCCATACGTAAAGCTATGCTCACCACAGAGATTGGTGAGGACGAGGTATTGGTGTACAAGATCGTAGATCGTATCGAGGCAAAGGGTAAGGAGCAATCTACCGTGGAAGAAATCCAGGACATGGTAGAGGTGCAGCTGATGGCTTCGCCCCGTAAGGAGGTGGCAAAGAGCTATATCGCCTACCGCGACAAGCGCAGCATCGCCCGTAAGGCCAAGACACGCGAGATGTTCCTCGAAATCGTAGAGGCCAAGTCAAATGATGTGACCCGCGAGAATGCCAACATGAATGCCGACACACCAGCCGGCATGATGATGAAGTTTGCATCAGAGACCACAAAGCCTTTCGTGGACGACTACCTGCTCTCTGAGCAGACCATCTGGGCGCAGAAGAACAACTACCTGCACATCCACGACAAGGACTACTACCCTACCAAGTCGCTTACCTGCATACAGCATCCGTTGGACAAGATCTTGGAGAAAGGTTTCGTTGCCGGACACGGTGAGAGCCGCCCCACAAAGCGCATCGAGACGGCTGCCATCATGGCTTGTATCTCTATGGAAACGGTGCAAAACGAGATGCACGGCGGTCAGGCCATACCCGCATTTGACTTCTATCTCGCTCCCTACGTGCGCAAGAGCTACATCGAGGAGTTGAAGAATATCGAGAAGCTGACCAACGTAAACTTGACACACCTCTACGATGCCCCCATTGATGACTATATCACTCGCGAACTCGACTTCTTGCAGGGCGATGAGCGCTTGCGCCAACATGCCATCAACCGCACGGTGAACCGTGTGCATCAGGCTATGGAGGCATTTATCCACAATATGAATACTATCCACTCACGTGGTGGTAATCAGGTGGTGTTCTCTTCTATCAACTACGGTACCGATACCTCTGCCGAGGGTCGTTGCATCATCCGCGAACTCTTGCAGTCGACCTACGAGGGTGTGGGCAATGGCTCTACAGCTATCTTCCCCATCCAAATCTGGAAGAAGAAACGTGGCGTGAGCTACCTCCCTGAGGACCATAACTACGATCTCTACACCCTGGCTTGTAAGGTGGCAGCACGCAGATTCTACCCCAACTTCGTGAACCTCGACGCTACCTTCAACCAGCACGAGAAATGGTGTGCCGATGACCCCAAGCGCTACCAGTATGAGGTAGCCACGATGGGTTGCCGCACCCGTGTGTTCGAGAACCGCTATGGCGAGAAGACCTCTATCGCACGTGGTAACCTCTCGTTCTCATCAATCAATATCGTGCGCTTGGCTATCGAGTGCATGGGCATCGAAGACAAGAATCGTCGTATCGAACAGTTCTTTGTGAAGCTCGACGAACTGCTTGAAATCACTGCTCAGCAGCTGTGCCTTCGCTACGACTTCCAAAAGACTGCTATGGCCAAGCAGTTCCCCTTGCTGATGTCGTCACTGTGGTCAGGTTGCGAGGGCCTCAAGCCTACCGACACCATTGAGCGCGTCATCAATCAGGGTACCTTGGGTATCGGCTTCATCGGTTTGGCCGAGTGTCTTGTAGCACTCATCGGCAAGCACCATGGCGAGAGCGA
>JAFYMV010000114.1 GCA_017548225.1 Bacteroidaceae bacterium
TAAACTGGCCTATGGGTCGCGTACTCATGTCGTACTACGCTTCTAAATATGTACAATTCGTTACTGGCATCAAGGTTAAGGATACTACCGCTGGCTTCAAATGCTACCGTCGACAGGTACTCGAAACCATCGAGCTTGACAAGGTACGCTTCAAGGGGTATGCCTTCCAGATAGAGATGAAGTTCACCGCCGCCCAATGCGGATTTAAAATCAAGGAGGTCCCCGTTATCTTCGTCAACCGCGAATTAGGTACCTCAAAGATGAACAGCAGCATCTTCGGTGAGGCCATGTTCGGCGTGATGCGCCTCCGCTGGGATGGTTGGTTCCGTAAGTATCCGAAGAAAGCATAAGTATAAAAGAATACTCAACTATTAGGACTGGCCTACGCTAGTCCTTTTTTTATAAAAAATACGATAAGATGTTAGACGTCAGAAATTCTTTGAAAATTAATAACCTTCTACAATATCCATTCGTTTCTTTCGTTTAAGAAATATATGAAGAAGAACTTCAAAACATGGAGCATAGCACTCATCCTTATGACAGTGATGAGTATATGGAGTTGTACCGACAATCAAAATTTTTCCACTAATCCCAATCACCGTTTGGAATTCTCTACCGATACGGTAGCCTTTGACACGCTGTTTACGGAGGTCAGTTCGGCTACAAAGGCATTCCTTATATATAATCGAAACAAAGCCGACTTGCGTATAGCACAGGCTACGCTCTCGGGCGGAGAGAGTTCACCCTACCGAGTGAACATAGACGGACTTGCCGGCACCACATTCAGTAATCTCTCCTTACGAGGAGGCGATAGCATGTTTGTGTTCGTGGAAGCGACTATAGACCCGCGCGGTGAAAACACTCCATTTGAGGTAAAAGACTCACTACTCTTCGCTCTTGAAGGCGGTGTTACTCAACAGGTACTTCTTACGGCAAGCGGACAAGATGTCACGGTACTGCGTAGTGTGGTTATAACAGCAGACACCACACTTACCGCCGAGCGCCCCTACCTCATCTATGACAGCCTAAAGGTTTTGGACAGCGCCACGCTATACATTGAGCCAGGTGCCCAACTCTACTTTGCCGACAAAGTAGAGTTACAGGTATATGGTCGCATCGAGGCCGTAGGCACTGCCGACAGCCTCATCATATTCCGTGGAGCACGCACCGACCGCATGTTTTCATACCTCCCCTACGATCGCCTATCAGCGCAGTGGGGTGGCATCACGCTGCACGAATCGAGTACAGACAATCTGTTCGTACACTGCGATATCCATAGCGGAACATACGGATTGCGCGCCAAAGGTTCTGACATCGTGGAACACAAAGTAACGATGCACAATAGCCAGATACACAATGTGAACGAAGATGCCTTACAACTGATGCTATGCAAAGCTGCATTTACCAACAGCCTTTTCACCAATGCTGGCGGCCATTGCGTAAATATCCTTGGTGGACAAATGGACTTTGTGCATTGCACTATGGCCAATTTCTTTCCTTGGAAGAGCGAACGAGGCGTAGCTGTCAACATCGTCAACTACATAGAAGAAGAAAACACACTATACCCATTACTCGGAGTAAACTTCATCAATAGCATCATTACAGGCTCTAAAGAGGATGAACTGATGGGTATAGTAGTAGCCAAGACGGATACGACCGACTGGTCGGAATATGCACAATATCATTTCAGCCACTCGCTCATCAACTCATGGAAAGAGGCACGCGACCCTGACACCCTACACTTTTCCCATATCGTATGGGAACACAAGGATAGCACCGCATACGGAAATACAAACTTCCGCACCATTGACTACAGCAACTTTATCTTTGACTTTCATCTCGACTCACTCTCGGTAGCCCGCGGCATCGCTACGGACGAATACCTAGACCTGCTTCCCTACGATAAGGATGAACAGGAGCGCTTGATAGAGACTATTGATGCGGGATGCTATCAATATGTAGAGTATGCAAAAGAAGAAAAGAAGTAGCCTACTACTGACGGCATTACTACTTGCCCTCACGCTCTGCGCCCAAGAGCGCATACGGTTTGTGAGCTATAATGTAGAAAACCTCTTCGACTGCACCGACAACCCACAATTCAATGACGAAGCCTTTCTTCCCGAAGCGATACGCCATTGGACACCCCGCCGCTATTGGAACAAGTTGCAAGCAGTGAGTAGCGCTATAGCAGCCGTAGGCGATGACCGCGCTCCAGATTTCGTCGCATTATGCGAAGTGGAGAACGATAGCGTGATGTATGACCTCACTCATCGTGCATCACTACGCACTGCAAAGTACGAATACTTGATGACCACATCGAACGATCCTCGCGGCATTAATGTAGCCTTGATGTACAAGCCCACTACCTTCCACCCCTTTTCTCAACGAGCACTTCGCCTCCCCCAAGAGTTCCTCCCTGAAGGCCATCATGTACGCGATGTACTTTTGGTAAGCGGAGAGCTACACACGGGCGACACGCTCGATCTCTTTGTGTGCCACTTACCAAGTCGACTCAACGGTAAACAATCGGCACAACTACGACATAGCGTGGTGATGCACCTATGCCAAGCCGTAGACTCAATCACCCGTGAGCGTACCCTACCCCACATCATCGTGATGGGCGACTTCAACGACACACCCCAGAGCAAGGCTCTTCGCCCACTCACCGAAAAGGTGGGTTTGATATGTATTACCCAAAGCCTCAATGGCAGTTACCGCTACAAAGGCAAATGGGAACAGATAGACCATGTATACCTATCCCCTATCCTAACTCAACAAACCGATAGCACATCACTGCACCTTTCTCCACAAGGTGCTTGGAATTTCTCTCCCGAATTTCTTACCGAACCCGAGCCCCGCTACGGAGGTTGTCGTCCATACCGGACCTATAATGGTATGCGCTACCAAGGAGGCACCAGCGACCACCTTCCCGTCTGTTTTGACCTGCGGTTTGAGTGGTAAGCACTATATAAAAGGTATCTCACTAGCAACCAACAGCGAATCATTCCAAAAAGATAGGGCGCGTCTTTACAGACACGCCCTATGGCTATTAGATCTTGATATCTATTTTACTTAATACCAAGCTTCTTGCGAATATCCTTGGGAATAGCGTTCTTGTGAACAACAATATTCATAGTTTTGTAGCGAACGAATGACTTAGAAGCGTACCAGTGGCCCTTATATGTACCGCTCTCGCCCCATGAGTTCTTTACCATGTAGTACTCTGCACCGTTCTGATCCTTAGCGATACCGTAGATCTGCATACCGTGGTCATCAGTAGTCTCCCAGTTGTCATAAGCAAGCTGACGCTGCTCTTGTGTGCACCACAACTCTGTTGAGGGCTTGGGAGTGCTCTTCTTCTCCTCCTCGCTCAACTTAAGCCATTTTGCCATATCAGAACCCTCAAGGTCAGCACTCTTGTTCTTGTCAGGCATGTTAGCTACGCCGTTGCGTGAGAAACCGTTCTCACTCACATCAGAACCCCATGCAATGGTGTAACCCTCCATGATAGCATTATCAAATACCTCCATCAACTCATCGATAGGAAGATTGTATGACTGTGCCCAACGCCAGTTGTCCTGAATCTCAAGAACAAATGAAGAGTAGAAGGGATGGTGTGTGTATGAAGTCAATGACACATAGTCAGCAGCGTTGAGACCTGTCGACTCATAGAAAGATTTCGGAGTATACTCCTTACCATTGTAGGTAAATTTCTCGGGGCGCACACCAAGATAGATATCGTGGATAGCCTCGATAGCCTTCTTCCACAACATCTTGCCCTCAGCGTCGCTCTGCAAGCTGCGGTGCTTACCCTCAGCGATAGCTGCTACTACAGCATTGCTCACTGCGGTGAGTTCGTTGTGGTTACTCAAGGTCTCACCATACATCACACCGGGACGCATCTCCTCCTCGGGTACGAGGCCAAACTTCTCCATACCATAGAGAACATCGTAGAATGAGCCACCCTGTGAGAATGACACATCACCATGAGTGCGTACTGCCTTGTCTGCACGATCAAGGTAAGTATTGTGTACAATGAACATCTCAGAGAAATCGTACTCGCCCTTACCCATGCGGAGCAACTCTGACTCGATGAATGCAAGGCTTGAGTAGCACCAGCAGGTACCGGCACGATTCTGATTCTTTACAGAGGTAATGGGATTCTCTTTCACGGTAGTGAATACGAAACCCTCCTCATTTTGCGCGAAAGCACTGAAAGCCACAAGACCAGCGAGTGCAAGTGAAAAGATTCGTTTTGCCATAATCGTTTTTTGTATTAGGTTATTAAATAAGTATTTTTAGCATTACAACGGGCAAAGATAGTGATAATTTGCGAGATAACGAAATTTTATTTAAAGACAACACGGCATACATTACTTTTTTGCTTTATTCAAAAATAATATGTAAGTTTGCGTTCCTATATATTTTGACCATTCAGATGAAAACATACGGACTCATAGGCTATCCCCTCGGGCACTCATTCTCCAAAGGATATTTTACCGACTATTTCAGTCAGGAGGGCATTGATGCCGAGTATAAAAATTTCGAATTACCCAACATTGAAGCGCTCATCGATGTGCTGCAATCCGAATCCACGCTGCAAGGGTTTAATGTCACCATCCCCTACAAGCAGCAAGTATTCCCCTACTTGAGAGAGTTAGATACTGCCGCTCAGGCCATCGGAGCAGTCAATGTTGTGAAGGTGATACACCACGATGGTAATGTGCATCTCAAGGGATACAATACCGACTATATAGGTTTCACCGATTCCATCCGCCCCTACCTCAAACCCCACCACACACACGCCCTTGTCTTGGGCACAGGAGGAGCTTCAAAGGCCGTAGCCTATGCCCTCCAGCAGTTGGGACTGAAGACCCGATTCGTATCTCGCACTTCGCGTGAGGATATCATCTCCTACGATGAGCTCACTCCCGAACTGATGACCCAATATACGGTCATCGTCAACACCACCCCTCTAGGCATGCATCCCAAAGTAGACGAATGTCCCCCACTCGATTACACCCAGCTAACCTCGCAGCATCTGCTCTACGATGTAGTCTACAATCCCGCGAAGACTCTCTTCCTTCAGCGTGGTGAATCCGCTGGTGCTACTATCTGTAACGGTATGGACATGCTTATCGGACAAGCCAAAGCAGCCTGGACGATTTGGAACGATTAACGAGGAACGATTAAAGTTTAACGAGTTGCACGGATAGGAGTAACCATAGTCAAAACTATTGTCTGTACTCCAACACTCCTGACTCCTCAACTCCTAAAACGATGAACGAGAAACGCCGACGCTTTCATACTGCGCCGGCGTTAAACTTTAATCGTTATAAGTCTAAAGCTTATTCCCCATCTTGGGGAAGATCACCGCAGGGTGGAACTCGCGTGCCTCCTCGGGAGTCATCTGTGCATACGCCATGATGATAACCACATCATCGGGCTGCACGAGACGGGCAGCAGCGCCATTGAGACAAATCTGTCCCTTGCCACGCTCACCCTTGATGATATAGGTTACAAAGCGCTCACCGTTATTATTATTCACGATATGCACCTGCTCACCCTCTACCATGCCAGCGGCATCCATCAAATCCTCATCAATGGTAATGCTACCCATATAGTTGAGGTTCGCCTCGGTAACACGAGCGCAATGTATCTTCGATTTCAGTACAGTAATCAGCATATCCACTATTATTTATAACGAATATTATCAATCAATCTCACCTTACCGCAGTATACAGTGATACATCCCACGACATATGGTGCATCATCCCATGCAGATACAGGCTGCAGGGTATCGCCATTCACCACCTCGTAATACTCTAATTCAAGACCTTCGGTATCAGCAATAGCCTGCTCTACCATCTGTTTTGCTTCGGCCAATGTATGACACTTGGCATATTCCACGCTCTCGAAGAGTGCCTTTGAGATAGCCAGTGCCGTGTGGCGTTGCTCATCAGTCAGCAAGGCATTACGACTACTGAGCGCAAGTCCATCATGTTCGCGCACAATGGGGCAACCCACAATCTCCAATTTGAAATCCATCTGTCGCACCATCTCACGGATGATAGCCAACTGCTGGAAGTCCTTCTCGCCAAAGTAAGCACGATCAGGCTCCACATACATAAAGAGCTTGCTCACAATCTGCGCCACGCCATTGAAGTGTCCCGGGCGATAGATACCCTCCATCACCTTGTCGAGCGGTGTAAAATCAAATACGCGGGTATCCTCTTCGGGATATACCTCCTCTACTGAAGGAGCAAATACGCAGTCAGCACCGAGCCCCTCGAGCAATCGGCAGTCAGCCTCGAGAGTACGCGGATAGCGCTCAAGGTCACCCTTGTCATTAAA